>JBOFUS010000179.1:0-2626 GCA_051652685.1 Beijerinckiaceae bacterium | reverse complement strand
GGACAAAGGCATCTGCCTCATTACCCAGAAGATGATCGAAGCCCTGCCATGACGATCCGCCATCCATGACCGCATCCATCAGGCTTGCGGTCCTCGCGGTCGCATCAGAGGTCTATCCGCTCATCAAGACCGGCGGTCTTGCCGACGTCGCCGGCGCATTGCGAGGCGCACTGGCGGCGGAAGGCATCGCGGTGACGACGCTGCTGCCGGGATATCCCGCCGTGTTGAGATCACTCCCCCGCGCGAAGGTCGTGCTCGACATCGCCGATCTCTTCGGCAGGCCAGCGCGGGTTCTGCGCGGCAAGGCGGCCGGCCTCGACATCCTGGCGCTGGACGCACCCCATCTTTACGACCGGCCCGGAAATCCCTATCTCGGACCTGACGGCAGGGACTGGCCGGACAACGCGCAGCGCTTCGCTGCCCTTGCGGCCATAGGCGCTTCCATCGGGCGCGGCGCGGTCAAGGGCTTTCGCCCCAAGGTCGTCCACGCTCATGACTGGCAGGCCGGACTGACGGCGGCCTATCTGCACTACGGCGGGCCGAAGCCGCCGCCGACGGTCTTCACCGTCCATAACCTGGCCTTTCAGGGGCAATTTCCGCAAACGCTTCTGGGCGAGCTCGGCTTGCCGCCGGAGTCCTTCCGCTTCGATGCCATCGAACACCACGGCATGATCGGCTACCTGAAGGCCGGCCTGCAATTCTCCGACCGCATCACGACAGTCTCGCCCACCTACGCCAGCGAAATCCGCACGGAAGCGGGAGGCATGGGGCTCGATGGCGTGTTGCGCTATCGCGGCGATGCTTTGACGGGCATTCTCAACGGCATCGACACCACCGTCTGGAATCCTGCCACAGACGTGCACCTGAGCCGGACCTACGATGCCGCAAGCCTCTCGGCGCGCGCGGCAAACAAGATGGCGCTGCAACGGCGTTTCGGCCTGACGCTTGATCCGACAGCCCCCCTTTTCGGCGTGGTCAGCCGCCTTTCCTGGCAGAAAGGCCTCGACCTGCTGCTGGATGCAATTCCGGACCTTATGGCCGGCAGTGGGCAGCTTGCCTTGCTGGGAGCGGGCGAAGCGTCCCTTGAGGCGGGATTTGCCGCTGCCTGCGCGGCGCGTCCGGGCCGGATCGGCGTCCATCTTGGCTATGACGAGGCACTGGCGCACCAGATTCAGGGCGGCGTCGATGCGCTCATCGTCCCCTCGCGCTTCGAGCCTTGCGGGCTGACGCAGCTCTGCGCGTTGCGCTATGGCGTCGTGCCCGTGGTGGCCCGCGTCGGTGGCCTTGCCGATACGGTGGAGGACGGGATCACGGGCGTGGTGTTCGACGACCTGACCGCCGGCGCGCTGGGAGAGGCGCTTGTCCGCACGATGGCGCTGTTCCGGCAACCCGGGACCTTCGCCACGCTGAGCGCCAACGGCATGGCGCGCGACGTTTCATGGCATGGTCCCGCCCGGCAATACGCCGACCTCTACCGCGCGCTTGCTTTCACCAAACCCTGAAAAGCCAGAGACTTTCATGATCCAGACCATACCCACCCACCCGATCCCCGGCCAGAAGCCCGGCACCTCTGGACTGCGCAAGAAAGTGCCCGAGTTTCAGGCGGCGCATTACGTCGAGAACTTCGTGCAATCGGTGTTTGATTGCCTTGAAGGCTTCGAGGGCCAGACGCTGGTCGTCGGCGGAGACGGTCGCTACTTCAACCGGGAGGTCATCGGCACCGTCGTCCGCATGGCGGCGGCGAACGGCTTCGGTCGTGTGCTGATCGGCCAGGGCGGCATCCTGTCGACACCGGCGGCATCCCACCTCATCCGCAAGCGCAAGGCTTTCGGCGGCCTGATCCTGTCGGCGAGCCACAACCCCGGCGGCCCGGACGGCGATTTCGGCATCAAGTACAACACCGGCAATGGCGGACCTGCCCCCGAGAAGCTGACCGAAGCGATCCATGCCCGCACGCTGACCATCGACCGCTACAGGATCGCTGACGCCGCCAGCATCGACCTTGATCGCATAGGCACAGCCCGCATCGCCGGCCTTCACGGCGAGATGGCGGTCGAGATCATCGATCCGGTGACGGATTACCAGCATCTCATGGAAAGCCTGTTCGATTTCGACCGTATCCGCGCGGCTGTCGCGGGCGGCATGCGCATGCGGTTCGATGCTATGTCGGCCGTCACCGGGCCCTATGCCCATGCAATCCTCGAGAAGGCGTTGGGATTTTCGCCGGGCACCGTCGAGAACGGCGTGCCGCTGCCCGACTTTGGTGGACATCACCCGGACCCCAACCTGGTGCATGCAAAGCACCTGCTGGATCTCGCCATGTCGGTCGGCGCGCCCGACATCTGCGCGGCATCGGACGGCGACGGCGACCGCAACCTCATCATCGGGCGCGGCCAGTTCGTCACGCCATCCGACAGCCTCGCGATCCTTGCGGCAAATGCCCATCTGGCACCGGGCTACGCGAAGGGACTGGCCGGCGTGGCGCGTTCCATGCCGACAAGCCAGGCGGTGGACCGGGTGGCCGCACACCTCGGCATTCCCTGCTACGAGACGCCAACGGGCTGGAAGTTCTTCGGCAACCTCCTCGACGCCGGCCTGATCAGCCTCTGCGGCGAAGAAAGTGCCG
>JBOFUS010000178.1:0-3187 GCA_051652685.1 Beijerinckiaceae bacterium | reverse complement strand
CCGGTGCCTGGGGCACGGCGCTGGCGCAGGTGGCAGCGAAAGCCGGCCGCAAGGTAACGCTCTTCGCCCGCGACGGCGCACAGGTGGCGGCGATCAACGCCAGCCATGAAAACGCCAAGGCGCTCAAGGGCTTCAGGCTTGATACCAGCATTCATGCGACCTCCGACATGGCCTCGCTGGCCGCTTGCCAGGCGCTCATTCTGGCGGTGCCGATGCAGGCGACGCGCGCCGTGGCGGAGGCCCTCCATATGGTAATCCCGGCCAATACGCCGTTGATCTGCACGGCCAAAGGCGTGGAGCGTGGCACGCTGATGTTTTCAACGGAACTCGCCATGGATGCGATGCCCGGCAGGCCGGCTGCGATCCTGTCGGGTCCGAGTTTCGCGTCGGATGTGGCGGCGGGGCTGCCCACGGCGGTGACGCTCGCTTGCGCCGATATCTACCTTGCACAGGCGCTGGCGCAGGCGTTGGGCACGCCGGCATTCCGCGTCTACCACGGCGCGGATGTGCGCGGCGTCGAGATTGGTGGAGCATCCAAGAACGTGCTCGCCATCGCTGCCGGTGTCGTGCAGGGCAGGGGGCTTGGCGAGAGCGCCCGCGCTGCGCTGATCGCGCGGGGCTTTGCCGAGATCCGCCGGCTGGGCGATGCCTATGGGGCAAGGTCCGAAACGCTGATGGGATTGTCGGGCCTTGGCGACCTGCTGCTGACGGCATCTTCGCAACAATCACGCAACTTCGCGCTGGGCTTGCGAATCGGTGGTGGCATGGCGGTGTCGGAGGCGCTTGGCAGCGGCAAGCTTTCAGAAGGCGCGATGACCGCCGCTGCGATGATGGAGATTGCCAAGGCGCGCGGTGTCGAGATGCCCATTGCCGGCATGGTGGATGCGCTGCTGAATGGATGGGTGACGGTTGACGGCGCACTTGAAGCGCTTCTCAACCGGCCCCAGAAGGCCGAGTGATTCCTAGGACGACGATGGCACATTGGCTCTACAAATCCGAACCGTTCAAATGGTCCTGGCAGCAGCAGGTTGCCGCCGGCGACAGAGGCACCTTCTGGGATGGGGTGCGCAACCATTCGGCCAAGCTGAACCTGATGGCCATGCGCGTTGGTGACCGGGGCTTCTTCTATCACTCGAACGAGGGGCTCGAGATCGTCGGCATCGTCGAGGTCATCCGTGAAGCCTATCCTGACCCGACTGCCGAACCTGGCGAGCCGTGGGTCGTGGTGGATCTCAAGGCGGTGGAAGCTTTTCCGCGCCCCGTCTCGCTGAAGGAGATCAAGGCAACGCCGGCGCTCGCGAAGATGAGCCTTGTTGCCTCGATGCGCCTCTCGGTTCAGCCGGTGACTGACGAGGAATGGGCGCTGGTTCGCCGGATGGGCGGATTCTGAGCGGCTTCGGCCGGAGTCGGTCCCGTATCGCAGAAGCGCTCGAAACGGCGCATTCCCTCCGGCGTGAAAAGGATAGCGCGGCCTTTTTCCTGACGCTTCGCCCAGTTTCGGGTCAGGAAATGCATCAGCAAGGCCGAGCCGAGCGCACCGGCAAGATGGCTGCGGCGCTCGCTCCAGTCGAGGCAGGCGCGACAGACGGGCCGGTTGCCGCTCTCCAGCTTCGCGACATCCAGCCCTTCCGCTGCAAATCGCTGCCGGCCGTTCTCGGAGATCGCCAGACCTTGCGGCTTCATCGTGATTGAGCCCTGCCGGACAAGGGCTTCAAAAAGGCGCACGCCCATTTCGCCGGCGAGATGATCGTAGCAGACGCGCGCCTCTCGAAGCGCGTCATCGCGCGGACCGGGTCGCGTGCGCAACCGGCCGAGGCGGCTTGCAAGTCCCATCAATCCCTCAAGCGCTTCCGCCACGTCCGGCCCAGCGAGGCGGTGATAGCGGTGCCGCCCCTGAACCTCGACGACGATCAGCGCGGCTTCCCGAAGCTGTGCAAGATGCGCGCTTGCCGTCTGCGCGGAGACGCCGGCCTCCCGCGCCAGCTCGCCAGCGGTCAGCGCCAATCCCGACATCAGCGCCATCAGCATGTTGGCGCGGGCCGGGTCGCCAATGAGTGCGGACAAGGCCGCAATGTCGGGGCTTTCCTTCATGTCGCTATCATAGCAGACGCAAAGTAGCGATGCTTCGGTCCTGAGCGAAACATTGCTCCCGCGCCTTGCGCCATGATCCGCTGATCGCAGGGCAAGGAGACTCACATGAAACGTGAAGCGGAAGCAGCCTTCTTCGGCTGGAAGGTTGTCGCCGGCGCTTTCCTTATGGCGGTGTTCGCGTGGGGTCTCGGGTTTCACGGCACTGCAGTCTATGTGCATGAGGTCAGCACCGGTAAGGGCTGGTCGGTGCGCCTTGTCTCGGCGGCCGTGACCTTTCACCTGCTCGTTGGTGCAGCGGTCGTGACGCAGCTGCCAAAACTCTTCCGGCGCTTCGGCCTGCCCAATGTGACGCGCGCAGGCTCCGTCGCACTCTGCGTTGGCCTTACGGGCTGGGCGCTTGCGATGGAGCCCTGGCAGGTATTCGTGGCCGCTATGCTGACGGGTGGCGGCTGGGTGGCGCTTGGCGCAGTCACCGTCAATGCAGTCGTCGCGACCTGGTTCGCCAGAAAGCGGCCGAAAGCGCTGTCGATGGCCTACAACGGCGCAAGCCTCGGTGGTGCGCTGGTGCCGCCGCTTCTGGTTGCCCTTACCGCCTGGGCCGGCTTTCCGGCCGCGGTGATGATTTTCGGGGCCGCGACGGTCCTTGCGGTCTGGCTTCTGGCTGCGTTCGTTTTCCCGAAGACGCCCGCCTCCATGGGGCAGTATGTCGATGGGGTTGTTGCCGACGTGGCGCAGGAACGGCGTCTGGACGAAGTCCCTTTTGTCGCGCTGCCGGGCAGGGCGCTCTGGAGCAACTGGCGCTTTCAGACGCTTGCAGTGGGGATGGCGCTCACCCTGTTCGCCCAGATCGGGCTGCTTGCCCATCTTTTCTCGATGATCGCGCCGGCGTTGGGCGCGCAATACGCCAGCCTGATCATCGGTACTGGGACCGCCGCTGCCATTTTTGGCAGGACCGCTTTCGGCCAGATGATGGGGCCTGCCTCCGACAGGCGGCGGCTTGCTGCGCTCAGCCTCGGCCTGCAAGTCCTCGGCGTTGTCTGCCTGGCGTTCTCCGGCACCACATCCGAACCGCTGGTGATCGCTGGTGCGCTGCTTT
>JBOFUS010000177.1:0-1698 GCA_051652685.1 Beijerinckiaceae bacterium | reverse complement strand
TACTCCTCGGGCGAGACCTCGCCCGTGCAGGGGCCGGCGCAGCGCTTGATCTGGAACAGCAGGCAGGGGCGGGACCGGTTGTCGTAGTAGCTGTCGGAGCAGGTGCGCAGCAGGAACGCTTTCTGAAGCGCATCAATGGTGCGCTTCACCGCCCAGGCAGAGGCGAAGGGGCCGTAATAGTCGCCCTTGCGGTTGCGCGCGCCGCGATGCTTCACAATTTGCGGCGCAGCGTGGTCGGCCGTCACGAGGATATAGGGGAAGCTCTTGTCGTCCCGCATCAGCACGTTGAAGCGCGGGCGGAACTGCTTGATGTAGTTGGTCTCCAGCAGCAGCGCCTCGGTCTCCGTCTCGGTGACGACGAATTCCATCGACGCCGTTTCGGCGATCATGCGGGAGATGCGGTTGTTGTGCCCTTGTCCGCGCGCATAGTTGGCCACACGTGCTTTGAGTTTCTTGGCCTTGCCGACGTAGAGAACCTCGCCCGCCCGGTCGAGCATGCGGTAGACGCCGGGCCGGTTGGGCAACGTTTTCCAGAACCCCTTGATGATGTCCGCGCCGGCGGCAACCGTCTCGGCCGAAGCCTCGCCGGCCTCGGCCTCATCAAGGTTCAGAAGCTGGCCCTCGGCCTCTTCGTCCTGCTCGGCGTCTTCCGGCGGCGCATCGATGTGGGAGGGGATTCGCATGGGGTGGATTTAGGACAGGATGGGGGCCGTGTCATGCGGGGCGGGCATGATCCTCCCCCGAACCGGGGGAGGTGGCGAGCGAAGCGAGACGGAGGGGGGAGACGTTAGCGAGCGCTGTCAGCAAAACTACATCGCGATGAGTGATGAATTGGCATGACATTCATATCACGATATGCAATATAAACACCGTGAAGACGGTTCGCTACACCGCCGATGCGCTGAGAGATCTCCGCAAGCTGCGGGGCGAGGCGAAAGCGATCATGGCGAAGATTGATCGCTATGCCGAAACCGGAGCCGGCGACGTGAAGCGTCTGGTCGGTCAGGACGGCGCGATGCGGATCCGGATTGGCGATGTCCGGGCCATTTTCGAACAGACAGCGGCGGAGATCGTCGTCACGAAGGTCGGCGACCGCAAAAATGTCTACGAGTAGGGAAACAGGCCCATGACACACACTCTCCTGAAGACACCCGGCGGCGAAGAGCTTGTCCTGATGCCGCGCGCCGCGTTTGATGCGCTGCGCGATGCGCTGGACGCCGCCGAACACCGAAACGCCATGGCGAGTGTCGCGGCCGGCGCGCTGGAGACGCTGAGCGCTGCGGAAGTCGTGGCGGCACTGGAGGAGCCGACACCGCTCGCCTTCTGGCGCAAGAAGCGCGGCCTGACCCAGACCGCACTGGCGGCGGCGGCGGGGATCAAGCAGCCTTACATGGCCGGGCTGGAGAAGGGCGACCGCAAGGGCGACCCAGCGCTGTTCCTGAAACTCGCGCGGGCGTTGAAGGTTCGCATGGAGGATCTGGTTGAGGGCGGGTGAGCCGGCGGTAGTTTCCGGGAAGAAAAGTACGGAACCTGGAGCGACCTGAAGTCACGTCGCCATAGTTCAACGTCCCTCATGCTGAGGAGCCCCAAAGGGGCGTCTCGAAGCACGCACCAACGGTGGGGCGCATGTTTGAGGGTGGGAGCTTGGCGGAAACGTCGCGCGTGCCCTCATCCTGAGCCTGTCGAAGGACGAGACGC
>JBOFUS010000176.1:0-7102 GCA_051652685.1 Beijerinckiaceae bacterium | reverse complement strand
TCATGGGCGAATTGCTGCTGAAGCTCTGGCAGGCGGACCGCAAGGCGGTGATGTTCGTCACCCATGATCTGGATGAAGCCATCGCGCTGGCCGACCGCGTCGTGATCATGTCAGCCGGGCCAGCGGCGAAGATCATCGGTGATTTCCCGATCGACATCGACCGCCCGCGCGACATCGCCGAGGTGAGGTCCGAGAAGCGCTTCCATGAGTTGCACACGCTGATCTGGAACGCGCTCCGGGACGAGGTACGCAAGACATATGCTTTCGAGGACGCCGCGTGACGACCGTCTCCCGCCCCATCCTCCTTGTCCTCCAGATTCTCGTGGCGGTTGCTTTCGTCGGCTTCTGGCATGTGGCGACCGCCTATCCGATCTTTGCCGAGGTGAAGCTGATGCGCTTTTTCTTCTCGACGCCGTGGGATGTCGGCGCGCGGGTGGTCAAGATGTTCGTCGAGGGCGGCATCTGGTTTCATCTGGGCATCACGCTCACCGAGACGATCCTTGCCTTTGTCATCGGCGCGGGAAGCGGCATCGCCATTGGCTTCTGGTTTGCGAGGAAGCCGCTGCTGGCTGCGGTGTTCGATCCTTATGTGAAGGCGATCAACGCTCTGCCCCGCGTCGTGCTCGCGCCCATCTTCGCGCTGTGGTTCGGGCTCGGCATCTGGTCCAAGGTGGCGCTCGGCGTCACGCTCGTGTTCTTCATCGTGTTCTTCAACGTCTATCAGGGCGTGCGCGACGTGAACCAGACGGTTCTGGCCAACGCACGCATGCTGGGCATGAACGAACGGCAGCTGCTGCGCCATGTCTATTGGCCCTCGGCGCTGGGCTGGGTGTTCTCGTCGCTGCACACGTCGGTGGGCTTTGCGCTGGTCGGCGCGGTGGTGGGTGAATATCTGGGTTCCGCTGCGGGTCTTGGCTATCTCATCCATCAGGCAGAAGGCGTGTTCGATGTCACAGGCGTCTTCGCCGGCATGGCGATCCTGATGGTGTTCGTGATCATCATCGACAGTTTCGTGACGCTGGTCGAGAACCGGCTGCTGGTGTGGAAACCGGGCGAGACGCGGACGTGAGTGCATTTTCCTTCTCCCCTTGCGGGAGAAGGTGGCAGGCGTAGCCTGACGGATGAGGGGTCTCGCGCAGCGACGCCGAATTTGCCAGGCTCACACAAATCTAAGGATGGCTTTCGCCATACCCCTCATCCGACCCGCTCCGCGGGTCACCTTCTCCCGCAAGGGGAGAAGGGAACGAACAGAAACGGAGGAAACCAATGACCATCAACCGTCGCACCCTCATCGCCAGCGGGGCCGCTCTCGGCTTCGCGCCGCGCGCACTCGCGCAAGCGCCCGAGAAAGCCAGCGTCACGCTCGGCGTGGGCGGCAAGAACCTGCTCTACTACCTGCCACTTACGGTGGCCGAGCGCCGGGGCTATTTCAAGGAGCAGGGCCTCGACATGACGATCAACGACTTCGCCGGCGGAGCGCGCTCGCTGCAGGCGCTGGTCGGCGGATCGGTGGATGTGGTGGCCGGTGCCTACGAACACACGCTGCGCATGCAGGCCAAGGGCCAGGACATCCGCGCCGTGATCGAGCTGCTGCGCTTCCCGACCATTGTCGTCGGCGTGCGCAAGGATCTCGCCGGCAAGATCAAGTCCGCCGCCGATCTCAAGGGTGCGAAGATCGGCATCACCGCGCCGGGGTCTTCCACCTACATCACGGTGCTCCATGCCATGGCGAAAGCGGGGCTCAAGGCCACCGACGCGTCCTTCATCGGTGTCGGCGGCGGGGCCTCGGCCGTGGCGGCCATGAAGAGGGGCGATATCGACGCGATCAGCCATCTCGATCCAGTGATCTCGAAGCTCGAACTGGACGGCGACATCGTCACGCTGATCGATACGCGTACTGAAGCCGGGACGCGGGCGCTGTTCGGCGGCTCCAATCCGGCGGCCTGCGTCTACATCAAGAACGACTTCATCCAGGCCAACCCGAACACGGTGCAGGCCGTGGTCAACGCGCATTTCAAGGCGCTGCTGTGGATTGGTCAGGCGACGCCGGACCAGATCGCGGATTCCGTGCCGCCTGAGTTTCATCTGGGTGACCGGGCGCTCTATCTGGCGGCCGTCGCCAAGTCGAAGGAAGCCTACTCGAAGACCGGCGTCTTTGCGTCCGATGGCATGAAGAGCGTCTACGACATGCTGAAGGCGCTCGATGCCGAGATGGCGACCGCCAATGTCGATCCGGCTATCACCTTCGTCAGCCGCTTCGTGGAGAAGGCGGCGGGAAGCGTGCGGCTGGGCTGAAGCCTGCGCCCAGTCCAGAGTTCCTCACCCTGAGCCTGTCGAAGGGTGGGGGATTTCAAGGCGCGAACATTGAACCCCACCCTTCGACGGGCTCAGGGTGAGGGTGTCTGAGCTATCAGCTTCTTCATGTGCCACAGACCGGGCTCATCGCCTCATTCCGACACATTGATTCAAATTTTCGTCCATGTTTGAAGCAATTTGCACCGTTACGGGAAACGCATTGGTTAAATTTACTTTGCTTTTGAGCTTTTGTTGCTGAGAATACAAGTCATGATACTGTCCTTGCTGAAGAGGAGAGCAACCGCTCTTCAAGTATTTCGACAAGGACCGGGGCCATGAAGCATCTTCTTACTCTCTCCGCGGCTGCCATGGTCATGGCCGCTGTCACTCCCGCCGCCGCCGGAGGCCAGGGGTGTGTCAATTGCTACCAGAAGGTCGTGTCGCCGCCGGTCTACCGCACCGTGCATGAGACTGTGCAGGTTCGCCCGGCCCAGACCGTAGCCCATGTCTCGCCGGCCCAGTATGGAACGGTGCATGAAAAGGTGGTTGTGCGCCCAGGCCACACGATTGCCCGTACAATCCCCGCCGAGCACGGCGTGGTGGCTGAAACCGTGATGGTCTCGCCCGCCCGCAAGGAGTGGCAGGTCACGGTTGATGCCCACGGCCGCAAGATCGGCTGCTGGGTCACGGTCCCGGCGCAGTACGCCACCCACCACCGCACGGTTGTCACGCGCCCGGCGTCTGTTGTCCACCATCACGTGCCGGCCGTTTACGGTGTGCGCGCCCACACGGTCGTGACGCGCCCTTCGCAGGTGCATCATCAGGTGATCCCGGCCGAATACGCCACACGCCAGCGCCACGAGATGGTCGCGCCTCCAACCGCCAGCTGGCAGCCTATCGGCGGCCGTGGCTATCGCCATTACTGAACCAACCTTGCTCCAGGTTGCTCCAGCGCCGGGCCGCGAAAGCGGTCCGGCGTTTCCTTGACCGCATGAAGGATATGCCGCACCGGCACCCCGGTCGCGGCGGAGACGGCATCCGCAAAGGGCGGCATGTTGGCGCATTCCATGAGGATCGCACCGGTATCGGGGTGCGCCCTGATCAGCATGCAACCGAGCGCGATCATTTCTGCTTCCAGAACAGAGAACACGGGGTCCGCGCCGCCCTCGATCCAGCGGTGGAAAGCGGAGTCCGGCGGGAAGCCGAAGACCGGCGTGTTTTCGGGAATTTCCGCAGCCGACAGATGCCGCGCTGTCAGGCTACGCGCTTCATAGGTCAAAATGCCAACGCGATGCGCGGACATGTGCCGGTAACCAAGGAGCGCCGAAGTCACGACAGGAACGGGGAGCGCCTGCTCCAGCGCGCGCTGATGCACAACGAGAAAGCCACAGGTCGTCGTCAGGATCGTTGCACCCCGCGCGATCAGACGCTCGCCGGCTGCCTGAAACAAGGCAACCAGCCCCGCGTCACCCTCGCGGACCACCCGGTGAACATCCGCGCCGGCGACCCGCTCGATCAGGCCGCCGCCCGGCCAGCTGTCCAGATGGCCGGCGTCTCCCGGAAAGCGATGAAACGCGGTATCCAGCATCATCACGCCGACGCGGCGTGGCGGATGCGCGCCAGAAATCATCAGGCGAGGCGAAGCAACGGAAGGACAACCTCCGCCAGATCGTCGAAATGATGGATCAGCGCGTCGGGCGAAAGCTCGGCCATGGGTGTGTCGGTGTAGCCGAAGCTGACGCCAACAACCGGAAGCCGCGCGGCGCGGGCCGTATCCACATCGGTGCGCGAATCGCCCACCATCAAGGCGCGGAGGGGATCGCCGCCGGCGCGCACAATCGTTTCCGTCAGGTGGCGCGGCTCGGGCTTGAATACATCGAAGGTGTCCTGTCCAGCGATGAAGCGGAAGCGATGGCGCGCGTCGAGCGCTTCGAGCAGCGACAGCGCGA
Organism: Beijerinckiaceae bacterium; assembly: GCA_051652685.1. Classification (GTDB taxonomy): domain Bacteria; phylum Pseudomonadota; class Alphaproteobacteria; order Rhizobiales; family Beijerinckiaceae; genus JADCCX01. The sequence goes on along the minus strand of JBOFUS010000176.1, from coordinate 2,858 downwards.
ATTCCTCGCGCTTGTTGGTGCAGACGGCAAAGATGCAGCCCGCCGCTTCAAGCCTGTCGAGTGCCGCGCCGACGCCGTCGAACAGCCGCGAGCCGACGGCGATATTGGCGCGGTAATGATCGAGGAAATCGCCAAAAAGCGCATCGAGGCGTGCCACCGGCAGGTCGCGGCCGTTCTCGGCAAAGCCGCGCTTGAGCAGCGCCTTTGCCCCTGCGCCGATCAGCGAGCGGGCCTTGTCCAGTGGCAGCTCCGGCAGGCCCTCGCGGGAGAGGATCACGTTCAGCGTGCCCATGAGGTCCGGCGCGGTGTCGGCCAGCGTGCCGTCGAGATCGAACACGACGATCGGGGGGAGGGCCATGGATTCTCCTGCATTTTGGTTCAGCGCCGGATCGCATGGCGGGTCAATCCTGTCCATGCCGCCGGGAGAGCCGTCGACAATCCAAGCCGTCGACATTCCGCCCTTGCAAGCGCGCATGAGTTGGACAAGATGCCGCCGCCAACCCCGCACTGACGGAGACCGCCATGCGCCTCGACGACGTCCAGCTTTCCGACAACGTGGAGGACCGCCGCGGCATGGGCGGTGCGATGAAGGGCGGTGGCCTCGGTATCGGCGGCATGCTGATGGCCGGCGCGCTCGCCTGGTTTCTGGGAGTCGATCCCCGCATCATCATGGGCGGGGCGGAGATGATCTCGCGCACCACGAGCAGCGCCTCGCAGGGTGGTGGTGCCCGGCGCGGCCCGGTGCAGGATGAAATTGGTGTCTTTGCCTCAAAGGTGTTCGAGGCCAACGAGCAGGTCTGGAAGCAGGTGCTACCGGCGCAATCCGGCCAGATCCAGGGTATCCCGGCAGGCCAGCGCTATCAGGAGCCCCGCCTGGTGCTCTTCAGCGGCTCGACGCGCTCGGGCTGCGGTGGAGCGCAATCGGCAATGGGGCCGTTCTATTGCCCGACGGACAAGTCGGTTTACATCGACCTGTCGTTCTTCCAGGAAATGGCGACGAAGATGCGTGCCGGTGGCGATTTCGCCTACGCCTATGTGATTGGCCACGAGATCGGCCACCATATCCAGAACCAGCTCGGCATCCTGCCCAAGGTGCAGGAGCGCCAGCGCCAGGTGTCGCGGCGCGAGGCGAACGGGCTGTCGGTGCGCGTTGAGCTGATGGCGGATTGCCTCGCCGGTGTCTGGGCACACCATGCGCGCAACATGATCAAGCTGGACGAGGGCGACGTCCGCGAGGCGATGAACGCCGCTTCGGCCATCGGGGATGACAAGCTTCAGAAACAGTCACAGGGCGTGGTCGTGCCGGACAGCTTCACCCATGGATCGTCCGAACAGCGCACCCGCTGGTTCATGCAGGGCCTGCGTGTCGGACAGATGGGGCCTTGCAACACCTTTGCCGTGCGCGATATCTGAGGCGGCTCAGGCCGCGATTGCCTCGGGCAGGGCCGCTTGCCCCTGCGGTAACCGCAGGGCGTCCATGCGGCCCAGCAGTTCGCGGGCTTCCGTCTCGCTGTAACGGCCTTGCGTCGCGACTGCGCTCGCGGTCTCTCGCGCTGTACGGCAGCCGAGCCTGCGGCGCATGTCCATGATGGTTCCTGTCGCCGTGGAACCTGCGCCCAGTACCTTGAGCAGCACCACTGCCGTGTGGTCGAGGCGACCGCCCAACGCATTGAACGCCGTCTCCAGGCGAATGCCCAACCGGCGGGCGATAAAGGAGGCAAGCTCGGCGATACGCAGATCGCGGCCCAGAAGCACGATGATCTCGTCATTCGTTGCCTTCTCTTCCTCAACCAGCGCAATGCAGCTGTCGACACCCAGCAGGCGCTGGCCGCCCCGATAGGCCTCGATCAACTCCTGCTGTGCCTGCTCCAGTGCATCCTCGGCATCTTCTGCGGTGAAATTCGCCCCGGACATCAGGATGCTGGCGCGTGCTTCGGGCTTGAGAAAGGGCATCAGCCGCTCCACCATGGCTTCCGGCAGATCGCGTCTGGCAACCAGCGCCTCCTTCAGCGCCCGGTCGCTGACGGCAAGCTCCACCAGCGTTGTCAGGCTGGAGCGCGCGAAGGGGGCCGTCTGGTCGCCAAGCGCTGCGATGATTGCCTCCCTGTCGCCGCGCGCCACGAGAGCGTTCGTCATGGCTTCGGTCATCGACGGAGCGGCAGGCAGTTCGACTGTCGTCTCCTGGAAGAAGAACTCCGCCGGCGCGACAACGCGGGTTTCCACCGGATGCGGCATCGCAACCACATTCTCAGGCTGCGGGCGAATTGCGATTTCCAGTTCGTGCGCATCCCGTTCGTGCACGTCCGGTTTGTGGGCGTCCGGTTTGTGGGCGTCCTGTTCGTCCTGAGGCAGTTTCTCGACCGTTGGCATGGAATGGTGATCAGCACCGGCAGGATTGCCGACTGCCACCTGACGCCGCAACCTGATTTCATGCGCCCGGCTGGTCACGGTCGCGGTGTAGGCCGGGAGCATCGCCTGGCTGAAGCCGAGATCATCGGCGATGCAGAGCGTGCAGTCTTCGTCCAGATGCGCCGCTATAGTGGCCATGATCTCGTCGAACAGCGCGTTGGGCGCTTCGTCGATGGTTCCACCGATCCGGAGAAAAAGATCCCAGACCTGACGCAGCAGCAGCAGCTTGCGCCCGCCCGCGCCCTGTTCAAGCAGCGTATCAAGTGTGGTCAACATTCTGTCGCCTCGTTTTCATCCCTTGTGACCGTGCGGCGTTAACGGGCATTGAAGACAATCGCGCGCGGGCGATTGACCAATTGGTTATGATTGCCAAAGCGTTTCGCTGACCGGTGGGAGAAAAGCATGTCGCGTCTGGACGAATCGAAGGCCTTCGTTGCTGTAGGGATCGC
>JBOFUS010000175.1:0-1417 GCA_051652685.1 Beijerinckiaceae bacterium | reverse complement strand
CTGGCCGAGCGGGTCTTCCCCGGCTCAGCCTCGGTTCATGCTATGAAGGAGCTGGTGGTTTAGCGGCCTCCGCCTCAGTGACTATCGCCAGTCGCACCCACCACCACGATATCGAACGGCGCACCCGGAACGCCAACGCTGTGGACGACCTTCATCGTCTTGGTATCAATGACATGCACCAGCGCCTTTGCCGGATCAGTCACCGCAACGCGATCCCCGCTGGACGAGATGCGCGGCCGCGCCACCGCAGCGCCACCTTCCATCGAATAGCGCTCCGTCACCTGGACGGTACCCTCGATCTTGCCGGTGAGGGCATTGATCTTGTGAACCAGACCGTCTTCCGTCACCGCGTAGCCGAAATCACCGAGTGTTGCCTCGCGTGCGAAATGCGTGCGGCGGGCGGGTAGCTGCAGGAAACTGAAGCCCTTGGTCTTCGGGTCGATCACCACCATCCCGTCTGCGCCGAAATCGCCGAGCAGCGAAGCGACCTGACGGCCGGGCGCGAGATTGCGCACCATGCGGCCGGTCGGCAGGTCAGCCGGATAGGCAACTTTCTCGAAGCGCGCGGTTGCCTTGTCCGTCTTGAGGAACAGCACACCATCCTCGCAGCCGAAGGCCGCCAGTCCCGTGACCTTGGCCTCGCCGTGCAGCCGCGGGCATTGCTCTGAACGGGCAAGTGACTTGCCGTCCGCGTCGAGCACTTCGATGCCCACCGGCAACTGCTTGGCATCGGACGGGTGCGGCACGGTCATCGCCATCATGTCGCCGATGGGTGCCGCAAGACCATGATGCGGAGCCGCGGTGCGGATCGTCCGCGCCGTCGCCTTGCCCGCCGCCCATTTCGTTTCGGACACCACCCGCGCAAGGCCTTCCCCGTCGAAGAAGATTGCAACATTGTCTCCACCGAGATTGACGTGGGACGGCTTCGCACCCTCGACGCCGCCAGCCAACAGGCGCGGCGGCTTCGCGCTGACATCCAGATGATCGCCATGGCCCTCGACCTTCACCCCGGTGTCGACCAGATCAACCCGGTTCTGCGCGCCCTGGGACACGAAAGCGAAGTTGCCATTCTCGCTCGCCTTCAGGCGCGCCGGGCCTTCGACAGCAAAATGCGCGATGGCCTTGCCGGTCATCAGGTCGATCACCGTCAGCTTGCCATTGGTGAAATCAGCCACCACTGCGCGATGCACTGCGGTCGGTCCAGCCATCACCGGTGTGGCGAGAAACAGGGGTGAAAGGGCCAGCAAGGCCGCACGGAAGGTCATGTCAGTCGCTCCATCTGCATATGTTATAGTATTACATATCTAGAACACACCTCCCGTGGCAAGCCCCTGTTGGCGTCGGCCAAGAAAATCGACTACGCCCCTCGCATGCGTCGCACATTCTATGCCCTCATCCTCGGCTGCATCGCGCTGGT
>JBOFUS010000174.1:0-1096 GCA_051652685.1 Beijerinckiaceae bacterium | reverse complement strand
TCTGGAGCGGGAGAAGGGAATCGAACCCTCGACATGCAGCTTGGGAAGCTGCCGTTCTACCACTGAACTACTCCCGCGACATGTGCTGCTTACCGCGACGCACCCGCTTCTGGCAACCGGGTCAGACGTTGCGCATCGCCTCTCAGGCGTCACCGCGTCGTCATGTGTCTGTCGTGGCTCCGACATCGCCGAGGCGCAGTTCCTTCGGGCTTTTCCAGAGGAACGATCATGAACTCCAGACTGCTTCTTGCCGCCAGCGTTGCGGCGATTCTCGCCACCGGGGCAACTGCCCGCGCCGATCAGGCTTTCACTGCGACACTCGCCGGCCATTCGATCCTGAAAGCCGAGAGCTATATCGCCGCTCCCGGCGACGCACCGGATGATCTCAAGGTTTCGGGCAAGTTCACCGCCGGCACGCGCGTCGATGCCGTCGGCACGGTGATGGGCCGCTCTTCCGGCCGCCCCACGGGCGTCAGCGTTCCCATGCGCGGCCAGCCGCTGCAGGGCTTCTCCGGCATCAAGAACCTCGGCGACGGTACGTTCCTCGCGCTGTCCGACAATGGTTTTGGTTCGAAGGCCAATTCCCCGGACGCAATGCTGATGTTCCACCGCCTGCGGCCAAATTTCGCCACCGGCGAAACGACGATACCGCAGACGGTGTTCCTGCATGATCCGGACAAGAAGGTGCCGTTCCGCATCGCCAACGAGGGCACCGCAAAGCGCTATCTGACCGGTTCGGACTTCGACATCGAATCGATCCAGCCGATCGGCACCAAGCGCTGGTTCGGCGACGAGTTTGGCCCGTACCTGATCCGCACCAATGCGGACGGCAAGGTCGAGGCCGTGTTCGAGACGATGCTGGACGGCAAGCCCGTCCGCTCACCGGACCACTATGCCGTGACGACGCCGGGCCGTCCGGACATGCCGGTTGCCTTTAACCTGCCCCGCTCACGCGGTTACGAGGGCATGGCGGCTTCGAAGGACGGCAAGTTCCTCTACGCGCTGCTCGAAGGCCCGATGTGGGACGTGGAGAAGAAGGAACTGGAGACGCTGAGCGGCAAGCAGTACCTCCGCATCCTCGAGTTCGATGTGACCG
>JBOFUS010000173.1:0-12094 GCA_051652685.1 Beijerinckiaceae bacterium | reverse complement strand
TTGCTGACGGAGAACGATTCCACCGGCGATATCTTTGCCTTCGATGCCGGGTTGAAACCGCTGTGGGACACCACCGGCGACAACGCAGCCAAGCGCCGCATCTACGCGCATTATCCCTGGCATGCCGATCTGGACGGCGATGGCAGGGAGGAGACCATCGCGGCGACCACCTTCGGCGCAGACGGCAAGCCCATGTTCCGCCTGACGCCGGGTTTCTGGGCACCGGCCGACCTCTTCTACGACCACCTGGACCGGGTCATCGTCGGTGATCTCGATCCGGCGCGGCCCGGCCTGGAAATCGTCATGAGCTACGAGTTCAACAAGGCGCGGCTGACGGATGCGGAGGGTCGCGAGATCTGGTCCCGACCCAATTTTTCCGGCGATTCCAAGATCGCGGTCGTCGGTGAATTCCGCAAGGAGAGCGCTGGCGCGGAGCTGCTGGTCTACGACTCGGACAACAAGGACACGCTGATCATGCTGGACATTGCCGGCAAGGTGATCGGCGAGGTGGCCACATCGGGCGGACGTTTCGATGGTTATGTGATCGATTGGGACGGTGATCCGACGACCGACGAGGCGTTCCAGTCCAAGGGCGGCACGCTGCTGGCACCTGCCGCAGGCTACGCCATGGACCTCGCCAAGCTTTACCTGAAAGATGCCGCAACACCCACGCAGCCCGCAAACCGTACATTCGGCACGGCCCTCGACGTGACCGGCGACCGGCGCGAGGAGATCGTGCTGTGGGACGACAACGAAATGCTTGTCTATGGCGCTTCCGGCCCGGCCGTTCCGGGCGAAAGCTGGTGGTCGAAGCCGGCCTACCGCGTGGCGGTGGCCAACGCCATGAACGACAACCACCCCGAGCGGCCGCATCTGGATTTCCGCATGCTGCTGAAGGGTGAGCAGGTAGCGGCGCGGCGCGGCTTTTCGCCGGTGTCCGGCGATGAACTGAAGGACGCCGAGAGGCCTGAAACCAACCTCGAACCGGGTCTGTCTGCAGCAGAGCGGCGCGCGATCACGCTGCGGCGCGGCAAACACACTGTCCGCATCGGCAGGCCGGGCGAGAGCGTCGCGGCGCGCGCAGGCCAGCTGTTTCTGTCGCCGCCGGCCCGGGCCCGCAAGTTCTATGCCTTCTCCGCCGGCGACGAGGCGATCATGGATTTCGCGCCACGCGAGGGCGGCAGGGAGGCGATCGTGACCCATCTCACTGCGCTGCTGACCCAGCAGGGCTTTAAATCGGAAGGCGACGGGTTGGTCTTTGCCGGGGCCGCAGGCCGCGTCAGCCTTGCCATTGAAGCCGAGGATAAGGACAGCTTCCGCGTGACGGTGGATCTGAAAGGGTTTGGCGGGTGAGTTAGCCGCCTGTCCGTCATTGCGAGCGCAGCGAAGCAATCCAGCACGACGCTTCCAAGGGCACTGCGTATGGACAGCGTGGCTCTGGATTGCTTCGCTGCGCTCGCAATGACGTTGGAGGTCTACAGCCGCTTCGCACAGAACACCCTGTGCATCACCTCCAGTACCGCCCGCACCTCGGGCGTGGCAAGACTGTAGTGCACGGCCTTGCCATCGCGCCGCGCACTGACCAGCCCGTCGAGGCGCAGCCGCGCCAGCTGCTGCGATACGGCGGACTGGCGCAGGCCGAGCAAGTCCTCCAGCTCGCCGACCGAGCGCTCCTTCTCCGCCAGCAGGCAGAGCAGAAGCAGGCGGTTTTCGTGCGACAGTGCCTTCAGGAAATCGCTCGCCCGCCGCGCGTTGGCCATCAGCGCCTGAATCTCCGCCGAAACCGGCGGGGCTTCTGCAACGACGGGCGCGGCACTCGCCGTCATTTGTTCACGGGGCTTTCGGGATCGAAAAGGTACGCGACGGCGTCCTTGATCTGCGCCTCCGTCAAAAAGCCGTTGTGGCCGAAGCGCGGCATGGTGGAACACGCCAGCATCGATTGCGCATTCCAAATCTTGGCGAAAGTCGCCCTTGCCTCCTCCGGCTTGAAGCCCTTCTGCTTGCCGTATTCCAGCAGGCTTGGGCCCAGGGTGCCGTAGCTGAGTTCCCCCTTCGACAGCTGGTGGCAGGCATAGCAATTGCCGCCGCGAAACGTGTCCGGCTGATCGGAAAACTGCCCGCCGGAACCGCGCTGCGCCACCTGCTGGCCCTTCTTCCAGTCACCGGCCACCACGCCGTCGGTGGGAAACTTCACAGCCGCGAGTTCCCGCGCCTGAATGGTCTTCGCCTGGGCTTCCGTTGGCTGGTTGGCCGTGGCGGAGCAAATCTTCTGCGTCTCGTCCTGCGTGTTCAGCTTTTTCCAGTCCTCGGGAACCTTCGACCAGATGGAGGCGACGTAACGGTCAAGCGTCGCATCGTCGAGCTTTGGCGTGGATTGCGCGAGGGCGGGGGAAGCGCCTGCCAAAAGGGTGAACATGGCTCCCAAGGCCATCACCCTGAGCTTGTCGTGGTTCGACAGGCTCACCATGAGGTGTCGAGGGCCGTCGGTGCAAGAAAAACCCCGATCCTTCGACAGGCTCTGGATGGGGTTTTTCAGGGATGGATTGCGGAACTGGCGCGTCATAATCTTGGCTCCCCTCAACGCTTGATCGAGGGGACGTTGATCTCGCCCCCTTCGGCCATCTTGACCATGTAGACCGACAGCGCCGTCACGCCGTCCGAGCCGTATTCCGGCACCGGATGGCGCATCTGGCGGTAGCAATCCCAGAGGCGGTGCTGCATGGTGCGCGTCTGGCTCTGGCTGACGCGGTAGGTCGGCCAGCTTCCCATGGTCTCTTTCGCGTCCTTCCCGGCTTTCGAGAAATCCGGCAGGCCCTGCAGACGGATGCGCGCGCCCGGCACAGCGTGGCAGGTGGCGCAGGAGAAATCCATCTGCCCGGCGCGGCGGTTGAACAGCGCCTCGCCGGCGGCAAACATTTCCTGTTCCTTCGGATGGTTCAACTGCGGCTGGTACTTCATGCCATTGGATTTGTTGGCAATGAAGGCGACCAGCCCCTCCATGTCCGATTCGCGTCCCGGACCGCCAAAGCGGCGCGCAACGACGTCTTTCGTGTCGAGGCCCTGGATCCTGTCCATGCAATGCAGAAGGCGCTGCTCCAGATCCATCACACGGTCCGCGTCGGCGAAGTAGCGCGGCAGTTTGGCGAAAGCGCCTTCCAGCTTGCCCGGCCCTTCGCCCAGATCGCAGGTTTCGAGGCTGACGTTCTTCGTGCCGCGCGGCTGCGACCACAATGCCTCGCCGCGATCCACCGCCAGATAGCCGGGGTTGGCCATCGGATCGTTGATCATCGCGCGGTAGCGCTCAATTTCCTTCTCGCTGTCGATTGCCGGTGCCTGCGCCATGGCGGCTCCGGCGATAACAAGGGCGGCCAAGCCCGCACCCAATACCGTTTTGCCCATCGGTTTTCTCCCCTGATTGGCCCACGGTTGGCCGCAGTGCCCTTGTCTTTCCGCCACTGCATTTTCTTCGGTGTTTTGTGATCCACGTCAAGGTTGACATTCACGAAACATAATATGACGATGCTTGAAATGATTGCCCGTGACGACCAGATCGTCAAGAGTGTGACAGACAGGGAACGGGAGGAGACAAGCCATGCGTCAAGGCGCAACCGCACATTCACGCCGTAAGGCACTCAGGCTCGCTGGCGCGGCCGCTTTCGCGGTCATGCTTGCGCCCCGGCTCGCCTTTGCCGGCGTGGCGGAAGTCGAGGCCGAGCTGAAAAAGGTGCTCGGCGACCGCAAGCCAGCGGAAGGCAAGATCAAGATCGACGCGCCGCAGATCGCCGAGAACGGCCTCGTGGTGCCCATCGGCATCGATGTGGAAAGCCCGATGACCGAGGCCGACCACGTGAAGGCGGTCCACGTCTTCGCCGACGGCAACCCGCTGCCGGGCGTCGTCACGTTCCGCTTCTCGCCCGCCTGCGGCAAGGCCTCGGCCGCGACGCGCATGCGGCTGGCGCAGACGCAGAACATCATCTGCGTTGCCGAAATGTCGAGCGGTGCGGTCCATGTGGCCAAGACCGAGATCAAGGTCACCATCGGCGGCTGCGGCGGCTGACATCAACGCGAGGAGGAAAATCCCATGAGCACGAAGCCAACCCCCCGCGTCCGCGTCCCGGCCACCGCCAAGAAGGACGAGATGATCGAGATCAAGACACTGATCAGCCACGAGATGGAAAGTGGCCAGCGCAAGGATAGCGCCGGCAAGACCATTCCGCGAAAGATCATCAACAAGTTCACCGCCGCCTTCAATGGCAAGACGGTATTCGAGGCCGACTGGCACCCCGCCATCTCGGCGAACCCGTACCAGTCGTTCTTCTACAAGGCGTCGGAGAGCGGCGAGTTCACCTTCACCTGGAAGGACGACGACGGCTCGGACTATGTCGCGAAGAACAAGATCACGGTGGCGTAACCATCGTCATTGCGAGCGAAGCGAACAACAACAAAATGCGCCGGAGACTTAACCGGACGCCATGGGACGGAACGAATGATCAGCCGCAGGGACATGCTGCAGGCGACGGGCGCGGCTGCCGCTATCGTCACTGCCTCCGGCCTCGGGCCACTTGGCCGCGCGGTGGCGCAGCAGCGGCTGACGCAGGAAGACATCCTGCGCTTTAACGCGACGGGCAACGTCACGCTCATCCACCTGACGGATATCCACGCGCAGCTTGTGCCGCTCCACTACCGCGAACCGTCGATCAACCTGGGCGTCGGCGAGGCCAAGGGCAAGGTGCCGCATATCACGGGCAAGGAGCTGCTCGCGCTCTACGACGTGCCCGCTGGCTCCGCCATGGCGCATGCACTCAGCCATGAGGATTTCGCCTCCCTCGCCAAAACATACGGCCGCATGGGCGGCATGGACAGGATTGCCACCGTGGTGAATGCAATCCGCGCCGAGCGGGGCGAGAACCGCTGCCTGCTGCTCGATGGCGGCGACACCTGGACCAACAGCTGGACATCGCTGCAAACCAAAGCCGCCGACATCGTCGACTGCATGAACCTGCTGAAGCCGGACGCCATGACCGGCCACTGGGAGTTCACGCTGGGGGCCGCGCGGGTGGAAGAGATCGTGGGCAGCCTCCCCTTCCCGTTCCTGGCGCAGAACATGCGCGACACGGAATTCGAGGACAAGGTCTTCGAGCCACGCAAGATCTTCGAGAAGGGCGGCGTGAAGATCGCCGTCATCGGCCAGGCCTACCCCTACACCGCCATCGCCAACCCCCGCTGGATGTTCCCCAAGTGGCAGTTCGGCCTGCGCGAGGAGGAGGTGCAGAAGCAGGTGGACGAGGCGAAAGCAGAGGGCGCAGAGCTGATCGTTCTTTTGTCCCACAACGGCTTCGACATCGACCGCAAGATGGCCGGCCGTGTGGCCGGCATCGACGTCATCCTGACCGCACACACGCATGATGCGCTGCCGGATGCAGTAAAGGTTGGCAAGACGCTGCTGATTGCCACGGGCTCGCATGGCAAGTTCGTCTCGCGGCTTGATCTCGATGTGCAGGGCAAGGAGATCAAGGGTTTCCGACACCGCCTTATCCCTGTCTTCTCCGATGCCATCCGGCCCAACGCCGAGATGGCTGCGCTGGTGAAGAAGCACCGCGCGCCCTTCGAGCGCGACCTTTCCCGGGTGCTGGCGACAACCGACGGGCTGCTCTACCGGCGCGGCAATTTCCAGGGCTCGCTCGACGATGTCTTCACCGATGCGATGCTGTCGGAGCGTGACGCAGAGATTTCACTGTCGCCCGGCGTGCGCTGGGGCACGAGCCTGTTGCCAGGCCAGGCCATCACCTTCGAGGATATCACCAACGCCTGTGCGATGAGCTATCCGAACTGCTACCGGATGACCATGAGCGGCGCGCAGCTGAAGACAATCCTGGAAGACGTCGCCGACAACATCTTCAACCCCGATCCCTACCTTCAGGGCGGCGGCGATATGGTGCGGGTTGGCGGCATCGGCTTCAGTATCGATCCGGAAAAGACGATCAACAACCGGATTTCGAACCTCACGGTGCTCAAGGGCGGCCAGCCGCTGGAGGCGGCAAAGAACTACGTGGTTGCCGGCTGGGCCTCGATCAACGAGGGCACACAGGGGCCGCCGATCTGGGACGTGGTGAGCAAGCATCTCGAGGCGAAGAAGACGGTGTCGCCCCGGCCGCTGGATGCGGTGAAGCTGGTGGGGGGTTGAGCATGACCGACGCATCACGCCGCCATTTCCTCGCGGGCGCAGCAATAGCCGGCGCAAGCCTCACCACCGCCCGCGCCGCACCGCCGGCCACGCCCGATCCCGCCATCACCGAGATCCAGGACTGGAACCGCACACTCGGCCCCGCCGTGGACGCCGCCCCCTACGGCAAGCCGTCGCCCTTCGAGAAACACGTGGTGCGCAGCAATGTGCCGTGGCTGACAGCGGACACAGCGTCGTCGATCAACTTCACGCCGATCCATGCGCTGGATGGCATCGTGACGCCCAACGGCCTCTGCTTCGAGCGCCATCATTCGGGTGTGGCCGAAGTGGACCCGGCAAAGCACCGGCTGATGATCAACGGGCTGGTGGACAAACCTCTCGTCTTCACGGTCGATGACCTGAAGCGCTTTCCCGGCCGGCAGAACCGGCTGTTCTTCCTGGAATGCGCGGCCAACGGCGGCATGGAGTGGCGCGGCGCGCAGCTCAACGGCTGCCAGTTCACCCACGGCATGATCCACAATGTCTGGTACACCGGCATCCCCCTCAAGACACTCCTCGACGAGGCCGGACTGAAGACAAGTGCCAGATGGGTCATGCCGGAAGGCGCGGATGCCGCCGCCATGACGCGCTCCATCCCCATCGAGAAGGCGCTCAATGATTGCATGGTCGTATGGGCCATGAACGGCGAGGCGCTCAGGCCCGAGCAGGGCTATCCGCTGCGCATCGTGGTGCCCGGCTGGGAAGGCAACATGTGGGTCAAGTGGCTGCGCCGCATCGAGGTGGGCGACGAGCCGTGGCATCACCGCGAGGAGACGTCCAAGTACACCGACCTTTTCGCCGATGGCCGTTCGCGCCGCTTCACCTGGATCATGGATGCAAAGTCCGTGGTGACGAACCCCTCGCCTCAGGCCCCGCTGCGTCACAAGGGCGCGAATGTGCTGACGGGTCTCGCCTGGTCCGGCCGTGGCGCGATCCGGCGGGTTGATGTGACGATCGACGGCGGCCGCAACTGGACCACGGCGCGGCTCGACGGGCCGGTGCTGCCACTCAGCCTCACGCGTTTCTACCTCGACATGGAATGGGACGGCCGCGAGATGCTGATCCAGTCCCGCGCCATGGACGACACGGGCTATGTGCAGCCGACGAAGGACGAGCTGCGGCAGGTGCGTGGCACCAATTCCATCTACCATAACAACGGCATTCAGACCTGGCTGGTCCGCGCCAACGGGGAGACGGAAAATGTCGAGATCTCGTGAGGGTGAAGGTGGAAGCGTTGGCCGTCCTTCGAGGCTCGCCTTTGGCTCTCACCTCAGGATGAGGAATTTTGCTGCCTGCACAACATCCCTCATCCTGAGGTGCGGAGCGAAGCGGAGCCCGTCCTTCGACAAGCTCAGGATGAGGGGACGGTCGACGTTTCCAATGGTCGCCCTCTCCTTTGCCATCATGGCCTGCGCGACTCCCTCCCTCGCCCAGCAACCCAACAAGAAAGCCAGCATTGGCCGCGAAGCCCACCCGGAAGAAATCAGGGCATGGGACATCGACATCCGCCCGGACGGCAAGGGCCTGCCTGCCGGCAAGGGCTCGGTGAAGCAGGGCGAGGAGATCTATCAGGCGCAATGCGCGGCCTGCCATGGCGAGTTCGGGGAAGGTGTCGGCCGCTGGCCGGTGATTGCGGGCGGTCAGGGATCGCTGGCGAAGGAAGGCCCGGAGAAAACCATCGGTTCTTTCTGGCCCTATGCGTCGACGGTGTTCGACTACATCCGCCGCGCCATGCCCTATGGCAACGCCCGCTCGCTCACCGATGACGAGATCTACGCCGTCACGGCCTATGTGCTGAACCTCAATGACCTCGTGAAGGACGACTTCACGCTGACGAAAGAGAATTTCGCTGGCGTGAAGCTTCCCAATGGCGGTGGCTTCCGCGATGATGACAGGGAAACGGTGGAGAAGCACTTCTGGCGCGCCAACCCCTGCATGAAGGATTGCAAGCCGGAGGCGAAGGTGACGGGCCGCGCCCGCGTCATCGACGTGACGCCGGATGCGAAGGAAGGCCCGAAGGTCGATTGATGCGGGCCGTCTTGCTGGCCGCATTGCTCACCGCCACGCCGGCCCTTGCGATGGGGGACCGTGCACTCGGTGAATATCTCGCGGCGGAATGCGTCACCTGTCACCAGCTTTCGGGCCGCGTCGTCGGCGGCGTGCCGTCCATTGTCGGGCAGCCGGAGGCGAACCTCTTGACGCTGATGAAGGCCTATCGGGCGAAAGAGCTGCCCAACAACGTGATGCAGACCATCGCCGCGAAGTTCAGCGATGAGGAGATCGCGGCACTTGCTGCCTTCTTCAGCAGCGTAAAGAAGAAATAGCACAAAAAATTGTGAATAAGCATTATTTACAAGCAGGAATGGATGATCCAGAAGAAGCGGATCACCGCAACAGGGGGAGAGACAGATGGGTATCACCAAACGGGAGTTCCTGGCCGGTGCCTCGGCCTATGCGGGTGCCAGCACGCTCTATGCGCCGGCGGTGATCGGCCAGGCGAAGCCGCAGGTGGTCGTCATCGGCGGCGGCGCGGGAGGGGCTACGGCAGCGCGCTACATCGCCAAGGACAGCGAGGGCAAGATTGCGGTCACTCTGGTGGAGGAAAACGCCAACTATCAGACCTGTTTCCACTCCAATCTCTATCTCGGCGGTTTCCGCGACTACGCCTCGATCAACCACGGCTACGGCAAGATCCAGCAGGGTGGCGTCAACGTCATCCGCGCGCGTGCCACCGTCATCGACCGTGACAAGAAAGAGGTGGTGCTGAAGGACGGCCGCCGGCTTAAATACGACCGTGCCATCGTCTCGCCGGGCATCGATCTGAAATACGACTCCGTTCCCGGCTGGTCACAGGCTGCCGAAGAGTTGATGCCGCACGCCTGGAAGCCGGGCGCGCAGACGCGCCTGCTGCGCCGCCGGCTGGACGCGGTGCCAAACGGCGGGGTGATCGTGATGATCGCGCCGCCCAACCCTTTCCGCTGCCCACCCGGCCCGTATGAGCGCGTTTCGATGATGGCATCTGCGCTGAAGCGCGCAGGCAAGACGCGTTCGAAGATCTTCGTCATCGATCCGAAGGAGGCCTTCTCCAAGCAGGGTCTGTTCCAGGAGGGCTGGGAAAAACACTACAAGGGCATGGTCGAATGGCTGGGGCCAAAGGTGCATGACGGCATCAAGTCCGTCGATCCGAAGACCGGAACTGTGGTCACCGGCTTCGAGACCTACAAGAACGCGGCACTCGTCAATGTCATCCCGGCACAGATGGCCGGGGCGATCGCGCGGGACTCGGGGCTTGCGCCCGCCGGCGGCTACTGCACCATCAAGCCGGAGAGCATGGCGTCCGTGGTGGATGCCAATATCTACGTGCTGGGCGATGCGACGATTGCCGGCGACATGCCGAAGTCGGCTTTCTCCGCCAACAGCCAGGCCAAGGTGGCGGCGATGATGATCCGCGGCGAGCTGATCGGTGCGCGCACCTTCCCGGCACGCTACAGCAACACCTGCTGGAGCCTGCTCGAGACCGATGACACCATCAAGGTCGGCGGCACCTTCGAGGCCAAGGAAGGCAAGATCGCCTCGGTCGTGCCCTTCATCTCGAAGACGGGCGAGACGGCGGAACTGCGCAAGCAGACGCAGGAGGAGAACATGGGCTGGTATGCCGGTATTACGGCGGACATGTTCGGGTGAAGGCTTAGCTGGCCCCGCGCCTCAGCCGCCAGGCGAGCGCGGGGAAACCGTCGAGCGGTGCCGCGACGACAATCTGTTCGGTGCGGCGCACACCTTCTGTGCTGGCGAAAAAGACGCTTTCCTCCAGCGAAATCTCGCGTCCGTCCGCTTCGAATGTGTACACGATGCGGTTGGGCAGGGCGATGTAGACGCGTCGACGGTCCGCAGCGAGGGTCGGTTTCGCCTGCGGGTGCAGGTGAAAACGGAGAGACGCGACAAGATCGTCGGTTGCGGATGGCTTGCCGAACGCGGGTGTTTTGCGGCGTTCTGCGACCAGTGAATCCTCGCCTTCCAGCAGGCTTCCATCACGGGAAAGCGCCAGCTTGCGCCTGTGGGTCACGCCAAAGCTTCGGCTGTAACCGTCGTGACCAAGGGAGAGCAATACGCCCTCGGCGGTGTCCGCCCGCTCGCAATCAACATGGGTCGCGCCGCCGACATACTGGCCGGCGAGCGGGTCGCCATTCACCCGCGATCCAGCGACGCGCCCGATGCCGGTATCACCGACCGACAATGTTGCATGTGCGGCCGTGACGCGGGCGTAAACCTGAAGATCGCGGCGATGCTCCGGAGGTGCGCCGCAATTGACGATGATGCGGCAGCCGTCGGCCGAAAACTCGAAGGCTGTGGGCGCTCCATGGCAGCGCCCGGCCAAAGGCGGCGCTGGAGGCGTGCCTGCGTCGACGATGAGGATGGCCGATCCAGCCTCGACGCGATGATAGCCGGCATAGGGAGCGAAAGCGGATGGGGCAGCCATGACGTCATCCTGGGCGAGCACGGCCGCGATCAGATCGGCCCGCGTTGCGCCAGCACCGTTGAAAAGCGCCAATGCCCCGTCGGCATGGCGCATCATGCGCAGCATCGGCAGCATCCGGTCGATCGCCGACACGATGGGTTGGGGGGTCTGGATCCGCCGCCAGAGGAAAGCCAGCTTCAACGGCAACAGATCGAGCAACAACGCCAGAAGCAGCGATGGATCGCGGCTGGGATGCGAGCCATCGGGCATGATCTGCGCGTCGAGCTGGTTGCAGAGTGCGGCTGCTGCTGCCTTGAGCGGCCGGTCGTCGTCGGCGCAGCACAGAGCGTAGTGCGTGAGCGCAATCTGGATCATCAGGCGGGTTTCGTTGGGCGGCGTAGCGAGCAGAGCGCCTTTGAGCCGCTTCGCTTCCAAGCCAAGGATGCGCGTGAAGGCCTTGTAGAACACGGCGTCCGAGCCTTCGAGCAGCAGGGGCGTGTGGCTGAGCCAGGAAACAAGGCGTCGGGCGGCGATTTCCGGGCGCGCCGGAATGCCGCGGGGCCTGCCACCATGGGCTTCGATCCAGTCCAGCACCAGCGCCCGGCCGTTGGCGCGGGCCAGCGGCGTTTCCGCAGCGCGCAGGTGCCGGAGCCAACCGAATCCATGGAGTTCGGCGGCAAATCCCTCGGATGGTGCCTCCAGCTCGAAAGGCGACGAGCCATGCGTCTCCATGAGCTTGCCGGCAAACTTCAGCTGGCCGGCGTAGATCTCTGCGGCAATGGTCGGGTCAGAGGTGCGCAAATCCTGGGGGGCGATATGAAGCCTTGCGGGAGCCCCGCCGCCAAAAGGCGAGGTCAGGCGCGACAACGCTGCGCGCGCGCGCCGGAGGCTCTGCTCGGCCGCCGCCCGGCGCAGGCCCTTCTCCATCATTGCGCCGCTTCCCGCCAAGGTTCGGCCGCCTCCCGCATGAACGGATACTCCTGCCGGAAACTAGCCGTCATGGGCAGCTCCGGACAAGACGGGCAGCGAAAAACCCGTCCAGTCCTGCCAGGCGATCCACGGGATTGGGCCAGTGACAGGGCAGGCAGCGCAAATAGCCCTCCGGCGAGATCAATCCGGTTTCGCCCCCGATCTCCTCAGGCGCCATTGGCACAAGCCGGAAATCCGTTCTTCGTTGCAGGAACGCCGCAATCTGGGCTTCGCCTTCTTCACGCTCGAGAGAACAGGTGGCGTAGACGAGGCGGCCGCCCGGCCGCGTCAGTTCGGCCGCATGGTCGAGAAGGCGTGATTGCAAGCGCGCAAGCTTCAGCACATCCTCAAGCGTCTTGATCCAGGGCACATCGGGATGCCGGCGGATCGTGCCAGTCGCGGAGCAGGGCGCATCAAGGAGTACAGCATCGAAGGCTTCGCTCCTG
>JBOFUS010000172.1:0-2987 GCA_051652685.1 Beijerinckiaceae bacterium | reverse complement strand
AGCAAGCCATCCCATCAATTGTCAGCTATTCAACCGAGGTTGATCGCACCCGCCGACAACAGCCGGCGGGCATAACGCGCGAGGAGATCGACCTCAAGGTTCAGCTTTGTGCCAACTTTCGCGTGTCTCAAGGTCGTTCCGGACAGCGTGTGGGGAATCAGGAGCACACTGAAATCATTGTCCTTCACATGATTGACGGTGAGTGAAACACCATCCAGGCAAACCGAGCCCTTTTTTGCGATGAATGCCGAAACGGCTGCTTCTGTTCGCATCACAAGGCGAAGCGTCGCGCCCCAATCACTCTCCGCCATGGTCAGGCCCTGTGCCTCAATAACCTCGCAGACGCCGTCGACATGGCCGGTCACAAGATGTCCGCCCAGCTCGTCGCCGACCTTCAGGGAGCGTTCGAGGTTGATGTCTTGTCCTGCGTCCCAGTTGGCGACCGTGGTCCGGGCCAGCGTCTCCGCTGCCGCCTCTAACGTGAGGCGCGCGCCGCCGTCCGCGCGGGGCTCCACTGCAACGGCTGTCAGGCAGACGCCGGAGCAGGCGATGGAGGCACCGATCAGGATGCTCGCCGCGTCATAACCGCAGTCGATGACGAAGCGACGCAGCATCGCGCGGTCACCCTCAGCGGAAACGATGCGGCCCACGTCGCTGACCAGTCCCGTGAACATTCAGCTCAGCCTCTCATACGTCTCGAAGGTGTCCGTGCCGACCCGGCGGGTGGAAAGCGGCGCATAGCGTGCCCTATCGGCAAGCGCGACAGCCACTGCCGGGCGGATGGCAATGACGCCTTCTGCGCCCAGCGCGTGATCGGCGGTGGAGACGATCACCTCATCGGCGAACCCGGCTTTCACCAGCGCCTCTGCAACCGTTGGCCCGCCTTCGGAGAACACCCGTGTGATGCCCCGCAACGCAAGCAACCGGAGGGCTGCGCCAAGATCCAGCGCACCATCCGCGCCGCGCCCGACGCGCATCACCTCGACGCCGCGCCGAACCAGCGCGCGCTCTGCTTCGGCTGGCGCATTTTCCGCCGCGATGATCCACAGCGGCACGGTTTGAACGCCGTTCACCAGGGCTGAACCTGGTGGTGTCTGCAGGCGGCTGTCGAGCACCACCCGGATCGGTGAACGATGTTCAAGGCCGGGCAGGCGCACCGTCAGCTGCGGATTGTCGGAGAGCACCGTGCCGACGCCCACCATGATCGCCTCGTGCCGCGTGCGGATCAGATGCACCTCGCGCATCGCCTCGTCACCGCTGACCTGCATGCGCCCACCGCCCAGTGGCGCGCAGAAGCCGTCAGCCGTGCGGGCGAGTTTGAGCGTCACCATCGGGCGGCTCTCGGTGACCCGCAAGATATGCCCGCGATGGTCGCGCGCCGCCTGTTCTGCGCCCACGCCAACCGTCACCGATACGCCGGCGGAGCGGAGAAGTGCGTGGCCAAGCCCGGCGATATGCGGATTGGGGTCGGGCAGTGCCGCCACCACGCGGCGGACGCCGGAGAGAATGACATGCTCGACGCAGGGCTTGCCGCCGCGCACGGAGCGGTGAGCGCAGGGCTCAAGCGTGACGTAAAGCGTGGCTCCCACGGCAGCGAGCCCGGCCTGCTCAAGGGCGACCGGCTCCCCATGCGGCCGGCCACCCTTGGCCGTGACGCCGCGCCCGACGATCACGCCATCCTTGACCACCACCGCACCGACCGACGGATTGGGGGCCACCAGCCCGAGGTTCTCGCGGCCAAGCCTGAGTGCCTCGTCCATGAAAGCGGCGTCCGCCACCGGATCATGCACGGAGGCAGGGTGCCAGAAATTCACGCGAGCGGCTCCGTGCCGACGATCTCGATGCCGAAGCCCGAGAGGCCGGGATAGGCGCGGTTGCTGCCGGAGAGGTTGCGGATGGATGTGACGCCGAGATCGCGCAGGATCTGCGCGCCGACACCCACCTCGCGCCAGCGGCGGATGCGCAGCGCATCGCTGGAGCTCTCCGCCTCCAGCGGAGTCACCGGAACACCCGCCGCGCCGTCGCGCAGATAGACGAGCACGCCGCGCCCATCCGCCTTGAACTTGTCGAGTGACTGCAGAATGCGCGGCGAGGTCTGGAACAACTCCTGCGCAATGTTCGACTTGTGGAAGCGGGCGAGAATGTTTTCTCCCCCGCCGATGTCGCCATGGACAAAGGCCATGTGGTGGACAGCATCGAACGGCGTCCGGTAGGCATGGCCCATGAGTGGCCCGATGGGGCTGTCGACCTTGAAGCTCGCAACCCGCTCGACCAGCTTCTCCCGCGCCTGACGCCAGGCGATCATGTCCGCGATGGTGACATGCTTCAGGTTGTGGCGCGCCGCGAAGTCCGTCACCTGCCGGCCCTTGGTCACGGTGCCATCGTCGTTGACCAGTTCGCTGATGACGCCGACGGGTGGCAAGCCAGCCATGCGGCAGAGATCGACGGCGGCTTCCGTATGGCCGGAGCGCATCAGCACGCCGCCATCCTTCGAGATCAGCGGGAAGATGTGGCCCGGTCGGGCGAAATCCGCGGCACCGACGTTTGAGTTCGCGAGCGCCCGGCAGGTGGATGTGCGCTCGTCAGCCGAGATGCCGGTCGTCATGCCAGGCTTGTAGTCGATGGAGACCGTAAAGGCCGTGGTGTGGTTGCTGTCGTTGTGGGCCACCATCGGATCGAGCCTCAGCCGCCGCGCCTCGTCCTGGGTGATGGGCGCGCAGACGATGCCGGAGGTGTGGCGCACGATGAAGGCCATCTTCTCCGGCGTGCAGAGCGATGCGGCGACGATGAGATCGCCCTCCCCCTCGCGGTCGTCGTCATCGGTGACGACGACGATCTCGCCGCGGGCGAAGGCTTCGATGGCTTCCTGGACTGACTTTGGCATGGGCGTGCAGATAACGGCGCAAGGGCGCGCCCGCAAGGACAACAGAGTTTGCACCGATGCGCTATTTCAGCCCGAAGGACGCCTTGACCCCGTCCAGCACGAA
>JBOFUS010000171.1:0-2089 GCA_051652685.1 Beijerinckiaceae bacterium | reverse complement strand
ATCTCGCGCCCGGTATCATCGAAGTGCTGGAAGAGCTGGTGGCTGCTGGCAAGATCCGCGCCTACGGCTGGTCCACCGACGATCCCGCGAACGCTGCGGCTTTCGCCAAGGGTGCCCATTGCACGGCGATCCAGCAGCGTCTCAACATCTTCGAGGGCAAGCGCGCCACGCTCAAGGTCTGCGAAGACAATGGCTTGGCGTCGGTCAACCGCTCGCCGATGGCGCAGGGGCTGCTGACGGGCAAGTTCTCGACAGAAACCACCTTCGAGGACTTCGACGTGCGCGCCAAATGGGACATGACCGGAGGTGCCAGAGCGTCCCAGCTGAAGGCCATGGAGCAGTTGCGCGAATTGCTGACCACCGGCGGCCGCAGCCTCGCACAGGGCGCGCTCGGCTGGCTGCTGGCGCTCAGCCCCGTCACCGTGCCGATCCCGGGTTTCAAGAACGTTGCGCAGGTGACGGATAACTGCGGCGTGCTGGAGAAAGGCCCCTTGCCGGCCGCGACGATGGCTGAGATCGAGACCGTCATGGCTGGTCTGGCGAAGCCGAAGGCGACCTGATCCTCCACCTTCAGGGGGAGGTGGCCGCGAAGCGGACGGAGGGGGCAGCGACGTTTCCGGAAATGTCGCTACGCCACCCGTCTGCCTTCGACTTCGTCTTCGGCATCCACCCTCCCCTGAAGGGGAGGGATCATCTGGCCGGGTTAGCTCTTCTCCCAGCGCTCTGCCGCCGCGTCGTCCGCTTCCTTGGCGTCCACCCAGCCGCCGGACGTGCCGTCCCTGCGATGCTCCTTCTTCCAGAAGGGCGCGCGGGTCTTGAGATAGTCCATCAGATAGGCCGCCGCCTCAAAGGCGGCGGCGCGATGGCGTGAGGCCGTTATCACCAGCACGATATTGCCGCCTGGCGCGATCTTGCCATGGCGGTGGATGACGGTTGCGCCGTCCAGCGGCCAGCGGGCGCGGGCTGCGTCCATCACGCGGATGATCTCGTCTTCCGCCATGCCGGGATAATGTTCCAGCTCGAGGGCGGCGAGTGTCCCCGCCTCATCGCGACATAGTCCGGTGAACGCCACCACCGCGCCGATGTCAGGCCGGTCTTCGACCAGCTTCGCCTGCTCGGCTGCAACATCGAAGTCTTCGGCCTGCACGCGGACAGTGAACATTGTTCAACCGCCTGTCATGGGCGGAAAGAACGCGATCTCCCGCGCTCTTGCAATCGTCGCGTCGTGCCGCACATGCGCCTTGTCGATGGCCGCGCGGATCAGCGGCCCGTTCTCGAAGGCGTAGGCGTATTCTTCGCCACGACCAGCCAGCCAAGCAATCAGATCGGCGACCGTCACGACCTCTGCCGGCAGCGCCACATCTTCCTCGGGCTTGCCGACGCGCTCGCGCACCCAGGCGAAATAAACGAGCTTTGTCATGTGTTCATCTGGTCCAGTTCTCATTGATCCCGGTCTTTCTGATCTTCGGCAATGAGATGGCGGATGCCGGAGCGGAAGTAATCCCAGCCGGAGTACAGCGTCAGCGCCGCCGCCACCCAGAGCAGCACAATGCCTATGAAGGTCGTCCAGCCTTGCGGCAGGAGCATGTCGCCCGCCGGGCCGGCGATGAGGAAGCCGATGGCCACAAGCTGAGCTGTTGTCTTCCATTTGGCGATCTGAGTGACGGGCACCGAGACGCGCAGCTCCGCCAGGAACTCGCGCAGGCCCGACACGAGAATCTCGCGGCAGAGGATAATGATCGCCGCCCAGAGCGACCAGGAGGCGATGGTCCCGTCGGCGACCAGCATCAGCAGTGTTGCGGCAACGAGCAGCTTGTCGGCGATGGGGTCCAGCATGCGGCCGATGGCGGAGTACTGATGCCAGGCACGGGCGAAGTAACCGTCGAAATAGTCCGTGATGGCAGCGATGACATAGATGCCCAGCGCCCACCAGCGCATGGCATCGTCCTTCGGCCAGAACAGGATCGCCACGATGGCCGGCACCGCGATGATACGGCCGTAGGTCAGCACATTCGGCAATGAGAAGGGATGCGCTTTCCGGCCGTTCTTCATGCAGGGGCCTCGATTCGCCGCGCTTGCGCCGGCCTCT
>JBOFUS010000170.1:0-2605 GCA_051652685.1 Beijerinckiaceae bacterium | reverse complement strand
TGGCTCCGAACAGCAGCAACCCACTGGCGACGACAGTCGGCCCCAGAACGGCTGCTGCAAAAGGGGCGATCGGCTGCTGTCCAAGCCGCGCGTTCGCAAGCGTGCCGATCATCAGCGCGGGGATGAGGATCTGATAGGCAATGCGCTCGAACCCGTTCCACTGTTCGCCGGTAACGAAACCCGTCGCGCGGGTCGCATAGCCAACAAAAATCACCAGAAGGACAATGGCGAGGCTTTCGAGAAGCATGGGCATGACGATTCGGGCTTCCCGGTGGATTACGGCGTTCAATTGCTATGCGCTGCAAGCACCTCAAGCGCATCCTCAAGGATCACGGCAGCAGCTGCCGCATCAATCAGTTTCTTCTGATGCCGCGCATCAAAACCCGCGATGCGAAGCCGCCCGCTTGCCTCGGCCGTGCTCAGCCTTTCGTCCTGAAACAGCAGCGGCAATGGCGTGAACGGCGCGAGGCTGCGGGCAAAGGCGCGTGTGGACTGTGCGCGCGGTCCTTCTGTTCCGTCCATGTTGAGTGGCAGACCGAGCACAAGGCCGTCAGCTTTTTCACGCGCGACGAGGCCAAGCAGCTGATCCTTGTCAGCCATGAACTTCGTGCGCTGGATCACGTGGAGCGCCGTCGGCATGCCTTCCGGAATGGTGACGATGGCGAGACCGATGGTACGCGTTCCGAGATCAATGCCGAGCAAGCGCGCGCCGGGTTTCAGCATGGCAGCAAAGTCGGCTGGTGCGAGGATGTCCATGGCTTCGCACCTAGCAGCCGTCGACCCTGTCTGTCATCGTCGGTTGCGCTGCGAAATCAGCGGGTGTTATAGCCCGGCGACCCGCCAATACCGGAGTATCCATGTCCGTCGATCTGACGACCGTCAGGCGCATTGCCCGTCTCTCCCGCATCGCCGTTCCCGAAGCTGAGCTGCCGCATCTGCAAGGCGAGCTGAACGCCATCCTTTCCTTTGTGGCGCAGCTCGACGAACTTGACGTCGAGGGCGTCGAGGCGATGACGTCGGTCACGCCGATGGCCATGAAGAAGCGGAAGGATATCGTGAACGACGGCGGTGCGCCGGAGCGCGTATTGTCGAACGCGCCCGCCCGTGAGGACGGTTATTACGTAGTGCCGAAGGTGGTGGAGTAAGCCTGATGTCTGCAGAACTCACCCGCCTGACGCTGGCCGAAGCGCGCGATGCGCTGAGGAGTCGGCGCATTACCTCGCTTGAACTGACCGATGCATTCCTTGCCGCCATGGAGGAGGGACGCCGGCTGAACGCCTACGTGCTTGAAACACCGGAGAAGGCCCGTGCCATGGCCGCCGCCAGCGATGCGAAGCTGGCGAAAGGCGAGGGCGGACCACTGGAGGGCCTGCCGCTCGGCATCAAGGATCTGTTCTGCACCGAGGGCGTGCGGACCACAGCGTGTTCGAAGATTCTGGGCGATTTCACGCCGACCTACGAATCAACGGTCTCCGGCCAACTCTGGCGTGATGGCGCGGTGCTGCTGGGCAAGCTCAACAACGACGAGTTCGCCATGGGTTCTTCCAACGAGACGAGCTGCTTCGGCGTGCCGGTCAACCCGTGGCGGGCCGAGGGCGACAACCGTGATCTGGTGGCCGGTGGCTCGTCCGGCGGCTCGGCGGCGGCTGTCGCGGCCGATCTCTGCCTTGCCGCCACCGCAACCGACACCGGCGGCTCCATCCGCCAGCCGGCGGCCTTCACCGGCACCGTCGGCATCAAGCCGACCTACGGGCGCTGTTCGCGCTGGGGAATCGTCGCTTTCGCGTCCTCGCTCGATCAGGCGGGGCCGATTGCGCGCGACGTGCGCGATTGCGCCATCATGCTCAAGTCCATGGCCGGTCATGACCCGAAGGACACCACCTCCGTGGACATGCCCGTGCCGGATTTTGAGGCGGCGGCCAGCCGGGGCGTCAAGGGTCTGAAGATCGGCATTCCGCGCGAATACCGCATGGATGGCATTCCCGAGGAGATCGACCGGCTCTGGAAGCAGGGCATGGCGTGGCTGAAGGATGCCGGCGCGACGATGGTCGATATCTCGCTGCCGCATACGAAATACGCGCTGCCAGCCTATTACATCGTGGCCCCGGCGGAAGCGTCGTCAAACCTCGCCCGCTACGACGGTGTTCGTTACGGCCTGCGTGCACCGGGCCGCGACATCGCCGAGCTCT
Organism: Beijerinckiaceae bacterium; assembly: GCA_051652685.1. Lineage (GTDB taxonomy): Bacteria > Pseudomonadota > Alphaproteobacteria > Rhizobiales > Beijerinckiaceae > JADCCX01. The sequence goes on along the minus strand of JBOFUS010000170.1, from coordinate 416 downwards.
ACGAGAACACGCGTGCTGCAGGCTTTGGCAAGGAAGTGAAGCGCCGCATCATGATCGGCACCTATGTGCTGTCGGCTGGCTACTACGATGCCTACTACGTCAAGGCGCAGAAGGTGCGCACGCTGATCAAGCAAGATTTCGAGACGGCCTATGCGGCGGGCGTCGATGCCATCCTGACGCCGGCGACACCTTCCGCCGCGTTTGGCGTGGGTGCCATGTCCGTGGCATCACCCATCGAGATGTATCTGAACGACGTCTTCACCGTGACGGTGAACATGGCCGGCCTGCCGGGCATTGCGGTTCCGGCTGGTTTGGATGCCAAGGGCCTGCCGTTGGGCTTGCAGCTCATTGGCCGCCCCTTCGACGAGGAGACGCTGTTTGCTGCCGCCGGCAGCATCGAGAAGGCGGCAGGTCGC
>JBOFUS010000169.1:0-2852 GCA_051652685.1 Beijerinckiaceae bacterium | reverse complement strand
ACACCAACACTCTTTATGCTGTCGACGCTTGAGCCCAGAAAGGGTCATGCGCTATTACTCGATGCGGCGGAAAAGCTGTGGGCGGAAGGACATCGTTTCAATCTGCTCATCGCCGGCCGCATCGGCTGGAAGGTGCAGAGCCTGATACAGCGTCTGGGCGCGAGCCCGCAGCGCGGGAAGAAATTGTTCGTGCGGCATGATTTGTCCGATGCGGAAGTCGCCTATGGACTGAGCCATGCAAGCTGCCTGGTTCTACCCTCGCAGGCGGAGGGGTTAGGTCTGCCCATCCTGGAGGCTGAGCAATACGGTTGCCCGGTCGTTTGCACCGATCTGCCAGTGTTCCGGGAGGTCGCCGGGCCCGATACACGGTTCTTTGCGCCATACACGTCCGAGGCACTGGTGCGGGAGCTGTTACCAATGGTGCAAGCAGGCAGGGCAACTGGTGGAACCCCGAGGCTTGGCCCCGCAGCCGCCCGCACACCCGCCGACTATGCCCGCGACATTCTCGCGATTATGACGCCGCCTCATCATGCGACACCGGCAACCGTCCAAAGCTCCCTCGCGGATACGCAAGGATGACTGGTGCGGCAGTCATCCCAGTTTTGAAAAATCCAGGGTACCGCTGGTATTCAGAAATTCGAGATCAAGTTCGCCTCTGGCGTTGACCGGCGGAATTGCGGCCTGCTTTTGCCGCGCATGCTGTCTGGCACGCGTCATTTCCTCCAGCATCTCGATGTTGGCCATGCTGAACATTTGCGCATAGGCGAGAGCGAGGCCGTTGCTGTCGCGCAGCTGCGCCAGCTCGTCAGGTGACAAGGCTGCCAGCGCCGCCTCACGGATGCGCAAAAGAACCGGCGTTGCGCCAGCCTCGTCGCTCCCGGCTGCTGTCTCTGTTGGCAATGGCTCGAACAGGGAGAAGCGCTGCAACGCGTCAGCGGCGACCCGTGTGCTCGCCCGATTTGTTTCATAGGCCTGAAGGAAACCGAGCACCTGCTGAAGCTCCGGGCTGGGGGTTCCTTCTGCCGTGAACAGAAGCTCTCCCTGTTCATGATCGTCGCAAAGCAGGCCGGAATCCGTATCAATGCAGACAACTCGCTTGCCATTCGCGGCTGGCAGCAGCGAAAAAGGGTAGCAACGGAAAATAGCGGGGATATAGCGACCAACCCAACGGCCTTCTGGCGCAACGAAGACGTTGTCGCCGGATTTGAGGCCGAGGAGTGCAACGGGCAGAGGGCCTTCCGGCGTCGTGAGGAAGGCGATGGCGAATTGCGGAACGATCCGCGACAGTTCGTGCAGAACAACAGGGGCCAACACATCACCGCTGGCGAAACTGTAGCTAGTGAAGCGCTTCCAGCGCTTCGATCCGAAACGGGTTGGATTGAGTTCGATAATATTCGGCATGAAGCGAACCCTCTTCTTTAACGGCAGTTCTATCCGTCACGATGTTTGTGACGCCGTGCCTTGGTCCCGCGCAATTCGTCAAGCGCCTTTGCCGGCCGGTGTGCCGGATACGGATTGTTCTGAACCCGTTCTGGCAGTCTGAAATGGGTGTTGCGCCCACACGGATATGCTGCAGCAGGCGATCATGGAATATCACGGGGCCCGGTTTGACCTCCTGATGCGCCTATCCTAGGCAAAGGCGTCGTGTCTTGCGTGACCGGAGTATGGTGTCTTGGCGACTGAGCCTTTTTCGAATGCGTCGGCGATTGCCAAACTGTATCGACTGCTTCTCGGGCGCGATCTTGACGCGCATGGATCGGCTTACTGGACGGAGCAGCTGGCTTCTGGCGTGCCGATCTCCGCAATCGCGGACTCGATCGCTGCAACCCAAGAGGCGCAGGGGCGCACAATCGAAGGATTGCCGTCTGATGACGCGGGGTGGTGGTCCCATCTGGCGCAATTGCAGGGTGAGCCGCAGGCACCGTCAGTCGCCAGCATCAACGAGCATCGGGTCGCACCAACGCCATTTCTGGAGGGTGTCGGCGTGGCAAGCCTGTCACGCGAGAGCCTGCTGCGTGATGCGAGAGGGCGTCAACCGATGCCGCTCTGGGCGCACGGCTACCGTGCGTTCTCACAAGCTGATGAAGATGGGATCCTCGCGGCGATTCTCCATCGCCTCGACCGGCCAAAAGGACGCTTTCTGGAGATCGGAGCGTCGGACGGCATGGAGAACAACACCACGCATCTGCTTTTGCAAGGCTGGAGTGGCGTCTGGATCGAGGCCGATCCGGCGCTTGTCGAGCGTGCCCGCGTCCGTTTCCGGCCGTTTATCGGCGCCGGCACCCTCAAGGTAATCCATGCCTTCGCCGCATTGGACACAATTGGGGATGTCCTGGAGCAAGCAAACATGGGCCGCACCATTGAGGTGCTATCCGTCGATATCGACGGCAATGACCACGCTATCACTGGCGCTTGCCTCGAGCATTTGTCTGCCGATGTCGCCATTGTCGAATACAATCCGAAATTCGGTCCCGTTGTTGACTGGGTCATGCCCTATGATCCCCGGCATGTCTGGCGGCAGGATGATTGGTACGGCGCTTCTCTGAGTGCGTTCGCACGGCTGATGGGGCGACATTCCCTGTCTCTGGTCGGCTGCAACATGCTCGGGAGCAATGCGTTTTTTGTGCGTGATGCCCTGTTACAGGGCAGCTTCGATGGGCCGTTCACGCCGGAAACCTGGTATGAACCGGCGCGGTATCATTTGTTGCCGGCATTCCATGCCGGCCACCCGATCAATCGCGATCTCGAGCGCGTGTTTCATCCGCCGGCCCGTTGAGGCGACGCGGCGGCTAAGGGTTGCATCTGCCGGGCTGCGCCCGTAACGGAGGCGCGGCAGCAGTCCAAGCGCGCGT
>JBOFUS010000168.1:0-7740 GCA_051652685.1 Beijerinckiaceae bacterium | reverse complement strand
CCGACGCAGATGCCGAGAAACGGCACGCCATCCCGCCGAACGCGCTGTTCCAGCGTCGCGATCATGTCGGGCGCTTCTGTCAGTGCCGTCATGCAGTCGGCATAGGCTCCGTCACCCGGCAACACGATCCGGTCAGCGACGGCGACATCAGCCGCAAAGCCCGTAACGGCAACGGAGCCGGCGATGCCAGCCTCAGCCATGGCGCGCTCCAGCGCCTTGGCACAGGAATGGAGATTGCCTGCGCCGTAGTCGATGAGTGCAACTTTCAACCGGGCACCCTTTTCAACCCGGTGCCCTTGGCGAAGGAAACAGGCCAAGCACGGCCGGGCCCGATGGCGCGGCAGAAGCCATCGGCGCGGCAGGCGGGCGGACCGGAGGCTGTCCGGCATTCGCCAGCCAGCCCTCGAAGAAGCGCCGCTCACATTCGTCGAGCGACGGGCCGCTGACAGCACCCGCGTGCGTCCAGCCCTTGCGGGTGTATCGCCGGCGCAGCCACTCAGGCCCTTCAAGGCCAATCAGGAGCGCAAGAAGCAACTGGATCGGACCAAAAGCCGCGAAGGGCAGCGACAGCAACCAGAAACCGCCGGCGACGAGCCCGAGAACTGCGGCATAGCCGAGCGCATGCAGCCAAAGACGGTTGGCGAGCAGCCAGAGTCCCGTGAACAGGAAGCCGGGGAAGGAAAAGCCGTCCTTCACAAACACGCTCTTTTCAGCCACCGCCTCAAGCGTGGTCGCTTCCAGGGGGATATGGACAGTGTAGCTTGCCATCAGCCGCTCAGCGTTCCCTTGGTCGAGGGGATACGGTCCTTTGTCTTGGGATCGATGGCCAATGCCGCGCGCAGGACGCGGGCGAGGCCCTTGAAGCAACTTTCGGCAATATGGTGGCTGTTGTCACCATGGAGCATCTCGACATGCAGCGTGATCCCGGCGTTGATGGCAAAAGCCTGGAACCACTCGCGCACCAGCTCGCTGTCGAACGCGCCGATCTTCTGCGTCGGGAATGCCACCTTGAACACGAGATAGGGCCTGCCCGACACGTCAAGCGCCACGCGGGTCAGGGTTTCGTCCATGGGCATCAGGCAATCGGCATAGCGGACGATGCCCACCTTGTCGCCAAGCGCCTGGCGTACGGCCTGGCCCAGCGCAATGCCGACGTCCTCGACGGTGTGGTGGAAATCGACATGGAGATCACCTTCCGCCTTCACCGACAAATCGATCAGGGCGTGGCGGCCAAGCAGGGTCAGCATGTGGTCGAGGAAGCCAACGCCGGTGTGCACGTCAACAACGCCGGTACCATCCAGATCCACGGCGACCTCGATCTTCGTCTCGCCGGTTTCGCGATTGATGTCGGCGCGGCGCATGGCCTCTCCCGTTGCAGTCTGGATGGCGTCCTAGCAGCAGCGGAGGCGCGAGGAAAGCTGCCGAACGACCGGTTCGACAGGTGCCAGTCAGTGCAGGCTTACCGTGCGCAGGTCGTTTTCCCAGGCGTTGGCCAGTGCAGCTGCCTTGCTGTCGGCCAGCAGGATGGGCGTGCCATCGGCAGACAGAAGCGCGAACAGCTTCATTCCGGGAGCAAGCTCTGGCGCTTCGGGAAACGCGGCGCTGATGTCTTCGGAACGCATCAGACGGAGATAGGCAACTTCGCCCTCGCCGATCCGTGCGAGTTGCTCCGGCGTGATGTCAGCGATGACCGCTGCGGGCACTCCGGCATTCTGGTGGGCGGACTTTGTTTTATCGGCCATGATCAAAGCTCCTTCTGGTGGAAGCCAACGGCTTGCAGCTCTGGCACCTGAGGTCTCAGGCAAGATACGGACCGTTTCACGCACGCGCTCATGCAACGGCAAAGGAACGCGCCGCATGCCGAAAGGTGCGCCTGAACGGGTTGCGAAAGCATGAACGGTTCAGTCACGTTCGACGATGTCGATACGCCGGATGATCCGTTCAGGCTCCGGTCGGGCAAGATCGATCGCGAGCAATCCGTTGGAGAGATCGGCACCGAGCACTTCCATGCCTTCAGCCAACAGGAAAGCCCGCTGGAACTGGCGCGCCGCGATGCCGCGGTGCAGGAACTGCCGGGTCTTGTCTTCGACCTGACGGCCACGAATCAGCAATTGCCCTTCCTCAAGCAGAATCTCGAGCTGATCGCGCGTAAAGCCCGCTACGGCCAGTGTGATGCGCAAGCGCTCAGGCTGGTGTTCGGAGCGCAGCAAACGCTCGATGTTATAGGGCGGATAGCCATCGCCCGAGGCCTTGGCGGCCCTGTCGAGCGCCCGCTCGATCTCGTCGAAGCCGAGCAGGAAGGGCGAGTTGAAACCGGGTACGCGGGTCATTCACTGTCTCCGAAGCCCTCGAAACCGCGCGGGCGAATGCCCGGTAAGGAATCTTGAGCGGCGCCTCGAACCAAGTGCGGCTCCGTCAGGTCGCTCTTCGAGCCGACCCGTCGTTGTTGCACCGCCAAGATATGGATGCCGTCTTTCTCCAAAGCAAGGGTCGCCGCTTGTGGCCGGACGCACTGCATGTTACCGGACCGCGGTCAGGATCGACATCGTCGGGGTGTAGCGCAGTCTGGTAGCGCATCTGGTTTGGGACCAGAGGGTCGCGGGTTCAAATCCTGCCGCCCCGACCATCGATCCGCCCGAAAACCGTCGAGACGCAACGATGAGCGCACGCATCTACCGCCCGGCCAGGACGGCCATGCAGTCAGGCTCTGCCAAGTCTGAACGTTGGCTGCTTGAATTCGACGCCGAGCAGGATCGCCAGATCGAGCCTCTGATGGGCTGGACGTCGAGCGCCGACATGAAAAGCCAGGTCAAGCTGTGGTTCGACACAGAAGAAGATGCCGTCGCATATGCTGTCCGACACGCCATCCCGCATCGGATTGAACAGCCGAGAGAGGCGGTTCGCAAGGCCGTGTCCTATTCGGACAATTTCAAGTTTACCCGCGTCGGCCAGTGGACCCATTGAGGTCCACGCGCAGGCGTCAAGCGATCCCATAGCTCAGCTGGATAGAGCAACTGCCTTCTAAGCCGTAGGTCGCAGGTTCGAATCCTGCTGGGATCGCCAATCACCTGCCTGGATCGCCAGAATCCACGGCGCACCAATCCGGAGAATGGTTTGCCCGCTTCACAAGCCCCCATGGCCGCACTTTCGCCACTTTCCGACCGGGTTGAGCGTTGGCTGGGCTGGCAGTCCATGTCGCATTGGAGGGCTGCAGCCTTTCTGCTGCTACTGTCCATCCTGCTGTTTGCGCCCGGCCAGTTCAGTCTCCAGCCGATGGACCGTGATGAGCCGCGCTTTGCGCAAGCGACCAGGCAGATGCTGGAAACACGCGACTTCATTGACATCCGCTTTCAGGACGAGGCCCGGCACAAGAAGCCCGTCGGCATTTACTGGCTGCAGGCAGCAGCGGTGAGTGCGGCGGATGCGCTGGGCGCGGCCGATGCACGCCGGACCATGGGCTTCTACCGGTTGCCGTCCTTCCTCGCCGCCATCATCGCGTCGCTTCTGACCTATTGGGCAGGGCTGGCTTTCCTCTCACGGCGCGGCGCTCTGGTAGCAGCGGCGCTCATGACAGCGACGGTCCTGCTTGGTGTGGAGGCGCGGCTGGCCAAGACGGATGCGACACTGCTTGCCAGTTGTCTCGTCTGCTTCGGCGTGCTGGCGCGCTTGTGGCTGCATAACCAGAGCCCATCCGTCATCCGCGAGCCTGGCCTTGGGCTGGCCATCGCCTTCTGGCTGGCCATGGCGGTCGGCATCCTCGTCAAAGGTCCGATCACACCGATGATCGCCTTCATCCCCGCGCTTGTTCTGTCTCTGATGCAGCGATCCGGCCGTTGGCTCCTGCCGCTTCGGCCATGGCTGGGTGCCTTGATCGTTGCGGTGCTCGTTGCGCCCTGGCTCATCGCCATCGCGGCGAAGTCCGGCGGCTCCTTCTTCGCCGACAGTCTCGGCAAGGACATGCTGGGCAAGGTCGGGCAGGGACAGGAGCGGCACTGGGGGCCACCCGGCCTTTACATCACGCTGTTCTGGGTCACGGCCTCGCCCCTTGCGGTGTTCATGGCGCTGGCGCTGCGCTTCTCCTGGGTGGAGCGCAAGGACGACGGCGTCGCCTTCCTGCTGGCCTGGATCATCCCCTGCTGGCTGATCTTCGAACTCGTGCAGACCAAGCTGCCACATTACGTTTTGCCGCTCTATCCCGCTATCGCGGTGCTGGCTGTGCTTGCTGTGGAGCGCGGCGGCATTCCGTTCCACTGGCGCGCGGCGCGGGTGACGGCGGCACTGGCACTGCTCGTTCCGCTGCTTTTGCTGCTCGGCGGCACGGCGCTGATCTGGCGTGTGGACGGCTGGCCACCGCTGATGGCGCTGCCCTTCCTGGTGGCCGCTGCTGTATTGTCTTTCCTCGGCATGCGGGCGCTCCAGCGGGCCGAGCCGATGGCAGCAGCTGCCCTACTGGTCGTTGCGTCGTTGCCCCTCACGATCGCCGCCTATCCGTTGGGCCTGCCGCGCATCGAAGCCATCACCATCGCGCCAAGGCTGGCTGCTGCCGCGCGCGCAGTCGGCTGTTCAAGTCCCGCCTATGTTTCGGCCGGCTTCAACGAACCCAGCCTCGTGTTTCTTACGTCCACCGGGATTGACCTCACCGACGGCGGCAGCGCAGGGCGTTTTTTTGCCGGCGAGGGCTGCCGCATCGCGTTCATAGACCGCAGGCATGAGGCGGCGTTTCAGGCGGCACTGGAGGGTGTTCCCGGCCGCCCTGCGTTGCGCACGCGCGTGCAGGGGCTCAACATCAACTCCGGACGCCTGCTCGATATCGGCGTTTATGCGCGCGGCGGCTAGCCGGCTTCCGGTGTCTTCGCTAAGAAGCGCCCTTTCGACAGGTTCCCGATGGCGGCGACGCAGACAGAAACGACGCCAGTTCTTTCCGTGGTGATCCCCGCGAAGAACGAGGAGAAGAACATCGTGCCGCTGGTTGCCGAGCTTGAGGCGGCGCTCGCGCCGCTGGGGCCTTTCGAGGTCATCTACGTCAATGACGGCTCGACCGACGGCACCGAGGCCGAGCTTCGCAGGCTTTGCGTGTCGCGGCCCTGGCTGCGCCAGCTTCGCCACAGGAAGAGCGCCGGCCAATCGGCTTCGGTGCGCAGCGGCGTCCGGGCCGCCCGCGCGTCCATCGTTGCCACGCTCGATGGGGACGGCGAGAACAACCCGGCCTACCTGCCCGAGCTCTACCGAATGCTGCTTGTGGCACCGGAGAACGGCCTTGCAGCCGGGCAACGGGTTGGCCGCAAGGCGTCCGGTTTCAAGCGCTTCCAGTCGCGCCTTGCCAACCGTGTGCGGGGCGCGATCCTGAAGGATGGCACGCGCGACAGTGGCTGCGGGCTGAAGTGCTTCCCGCGCGAGCTGTTCCTGAGCCTGCCCTATTTCGACGCCATCCACCGGTTTCTGCCGGCGCTTGTTGTGCGCGAGGGCTATCGCATCGTGCATCTGGACGTGATCGACAGGACGCGGCTTTCGGGTGTCTCGAACTACACGATGTGGAACCGGCTCTGGGTCGGCATTCTCGATCTTGCAGGCGTCTGGTGGCTGATCCGCCGCAAGAAACCGTCGCCCATGCCCGAGGAAATTGCGCCATGATCACCGTCGTCTCGGATCTTCGCGCCTACCTTTATGATGTCTTCGTGGCCAGGCTCGATTTCTGGCTGGTGTTCGGCATCGTCGCGCAATTGCTCTTCACCGCGCGCTTCGTCGTGCAGTGGATCGCGTCGGAACGGCTGGGCAAGAGTGTCGTGCCGCTGGCCTTCTGGTTTCTCTCCATGGGCGGCGGCCTGATGCTTTTGACCTATGGACTGGTGCGGCGCGAGCCGATCATCATCCTCGGCCAGGGGCTGGCGGTGTTCATCTACATCCGCAACCTGATGTTGATCTTCCGGGGCAAGGGCGGCCATTCATGAGTCTTTCGGTGCCGACTTTTTACGACGATCTGGCGGAAACGCTGGCAGAAAGCTGGCGTTTGCTCGCTCGGGGTGTCGCTGACCGTCGTTCGGCCTTCCACCATCCTGTCGTTGCCACGCTCGGCCTGGATGGTCGGCCCTGCGCCCGGACGGTCATCCTGCGCAGTTGCGACGCAGGCGTGCGGCTTCTCCGCTTTCACACGGATATCCGTTCGGAAAAAATCGCAGAATTACGCCGCGATCCACGCGTAGCGATGCATTTTTATGATTCAGGGGCAAAGATCCAGGTGCGCGTCGAGGGGCGTGCCGCACTCCATGCGGATGATGGAATCGCCGATGCGGCCTGGGGCGGCTCGCGGCTGTTCAGCCGCCAATGCTACGGCGTTGTACCCGGCCCCGGCACAGAGATCGGACAAGGCGGAGATTTCACATTGCCCGACACTTCGAACGAGGAAACGGTTGCCGGCCGCGCCAATTTCGTGGCCGTCATCGTCGCGGTCGAACAGCTGGAATGGCTTTATCTCGCCGCCGCCGGCCACAGGCGGGCCTTGTTCAGCTGGAATAGCGACGTGTTGCAATCCGGCTGGCGCACGCCGTAAGCGTCAGGCCGCGCGCCTGGCCGAGAAGGTCATCCGCGCCTGATTATGCCCGAAATTCGGCCGCACCCGCTGGCTGATGAAGCCATGTCGCGCAAGGCGTGCAAGGAAATCAGGCTCGGCGTACGTGAAGAAGCCAAGCTCGGCGCGCAGCTTGCGGTAGTCTGAAAGCGCTGTGCGGACGAGCCCCTTCAGCGTGCCGACGACGAAACCGCCCCGAAGCCCGAAGCCGAGAAGCGCGGTCGCGTCCGTCAGCGGGCTCACATCCGGCGGAATGACGTCGGCGATCACGAGCCGACCATCGGCTTTCAAAAGCCGACGCCAGAGCGGCAATAATTCATCCAGCACATCGGGCGTGAGATACTGGAGCAGTGAGTTGGCGACGATCAGATCATGGCTGGCATCTGGCGCAGCGGCGGTCTCCTCGGGGCTTTCAACGCGGATATTTGCGCGCCCGGCAACGCGTGCTGCAAGCTTCTCGCGGACAGCAGGTGCAGCGTCCGAGAGCGTCAACCGTCCGCAAAGCCGCGCTACATCCTCGGCGTAGAGCGCCTCGCCGCAGCCATAGTCGAGCACACTCGCGTCGGCGGCGCGGATATGCCGGGCGAAATCGCGGGCGATGCCCTGTGCATGCAGCGCCTTGTGCCGATCATTGACGTAGATCGGATGGTCGGCGTTCCAGTAGTCGATCCAGGATGGCATGATCGCTCTCGTTGGCCACTCATTCGTTCAGGCGGTGGCGCGCGCGCCCATCATCTTCACGAACCTGTCGAAGAGATAGTGGCTGTCCTGCGGGCCGGGGCTCGCTTCCGGGTGGTGCTGGACCGAGAAGGCAGGACGATCCGTGAGCTCGATGCCGCAGTTCGATCCGTCAAAGAGAGAACGGTGTGTCTCGCGGGCATTCGCCGGCAGCGTCGCCGCATCCACCGCAAAACCGTGGTTCATGGACACGATCTCGACCTTGTTGGTGGTGTAGTCCATCACCGGATGGTTCGCGCCGTGGTGGCCCTGCTTCATCTTCATGGTCTTTGCGCCGATGGCGAGCGCCAGCATCTGATGGCCGAGGCAGATGCAGAAGGTCGGGATCCTGTCGGCCAGCATCGCCTGAATCACCGGTACAGAGTAAGCGCCCGTCGCCTCCGGATCGCCAGGACCATTGGCGAGGAACACCCCGTCGGGATCCAGCGCCTTGATCT
>JBOFUS010000167.1:0-3760 GCA_051652685.1 Beijerinckiaceae bacterium | reverse complement strand
CCAGCCAACGGCAACAACGAATGCACTATATGTCATTCTTGCTGAGTTGAGGGTCGATGCTGAATTCATTGTCGAGGAAGTCGATCATTGCGCGAACCTTCAGTGCCAGAAACCGCCGCGAGGGATAAACCGCGCTGATGGGCTGGGCTGGCGGCGTGAAATCCTGCAACAGAACCGCCAGTTTTCCGGTTTCAATCTCACGATTTGTGAAATGCCAGACGGGCACATAGCCAATGCCTAGCCCTTCGAGGACCGCAGCCCGCACGCCTTCCGTGTTGTTGACGTGAAACCGGCCTTTGACCGGCACTGTGACGGGGCCATCCGGCCCGGCAAAGTTCCAGTTTTCGCCAGTCGCAAGGCGGGAATAAATGATGCAATCATGGTGCCGAAGATCGTCTGGCGTTCCCGGCGTTCCCCTTCGCGCAATGTAATCTGGCGTTGCGACGACGGCCCGGCGTGTCGTTCCGATGCGGCGCGCAATCAGGCCACCGTCCGTTATCAGCCCAACACGGACCGACAGATCGATGCCCTCCTCGACCAGATCGGAGAACCCGTCATTCATGAGAAGGTCGATTTCGATGTCGGGAAAGCGCGCCATGAATCGGGGCAGGCGTGGGATGATATGGAGCCGCCCGAACACGACGGATGCCGCAATGCGAAGCTTGCCTGACGGCTTCCCCTTGCGGCGACCAACCACGCTCTCCGCCTCGGCTGCGGCCTCAATCGTTCGGCGCGCATGCTCGTAGAACACCCGACCATCGTCGGTCATTGTCAGCGAACGCGTCGTGCGCTGGAACAGAAGGCAGCCAAGGTGCTCTTCCAGCGCCGCAATCTGTCTTGAAATCGTGGGCTGGCTGGTATTGCGCTCCGTCGCGACAGCGGTGAACGAACCGGCTTCTACGACGCGGATGAACGTTTGGAACAGGACAAGTATATCGGACATTCATGCATAATACGTATGAATGTTCTGCAATCAAGGCGCGTTATGCGCTGCAAGCGAAAGTGGCATTTCTCTCCTCAAGGACGACGGCATGAGGCCGCCGCCCGAACTCTCACAGGAGAAACCGCAATGACCACCTTCACCGTTCCGACCCGCGACGATGTCAGCCCGGCCAATCAGGCCCTGTTTGACGCCCTCAAGAGCAAGCTGACATTCGTTCCCAACCTCTATGCCACGCTCGCGCTCTCCGAGAATGCTCTTGGCAGCTATCTCGCATTCCAGAACGTCAAATCGAGCCTCTCCGGCAAGGCGCGCGAAGTCGTCAATCTGGTGGTGAGCGAAGTGAACAGCTGTGAGTATTGCCTTGCAGCCCACACCGTGATCGGCGGAATGGTCGGCTTCACGGCAGAACAGGTCCTCGAAATTCGGACGGGGGGCGCTTCCTTTGACGCCAGGCTCGATGCGCTCGCCAGGCTGGTGCGCAACATCGCGATCAATCGCGGCCATGCAGACCAGAAGCTGGTTGACGGTTTCCTTGCTGCTGGCTGGACCAAGGAAAACCTCGTCGATGCGATCGTGGTGATCGGCGACAAGACGGTGACGAACTACCTGCAAGCGACCACGCAGATCCCGGTCGATTTCCCCGCCGCACCGAAGCTCAACCACAGCATCGCAGCCTGAGATTCAGGCAGGGCTGGCAATAGCTGACTGCTGACCCTGCCTGACCGCTCCGCTTGTTACGGAACTGGGTGATCACAATGCAGCTTTTTCTCAAACTCAGTGTCGCGCTTGCGGGGCTTGGCACGGGGGGAAGCTTTCGCCTGCTGAATCGTTCTCAGCTTCTGAAATCAAAAAAGGAACCAACATCATGAAACTTCAAACAGAATTCGACACATTCCGCGCCAGCTGGGAAGCACGTGTTGGCGAACAGACCGCCCGGCTGATCGGCGGTGATATCGAAAACCTGCGGCTCTCCGGCATTCTCGATCATGTGGCCAAGGCAGGTGATGCGTTCCCTACGGTTTCGACCCTTCGGGACGCGCATGGCCGGCCGGTTGACCTGAGCGCCCTGATCGCGGCCAAGCCGGTTATCCTTACTTTCTATCGCGGCGGCTGGTGCCCCTACTGCAACCTCGAATTGCGGGCCTATCAGGCAATCCTCCAGAAAATTCATGCCGAAGGTGCTGAACTTGTTGCTGTGTCACCTGAACTTCCGGACCATTCGCTGACAACAACAGAGAAGAATGACGTCAGCTTCACTGTGCTGTCGGATATCGGAGGTGGGCTCGCCTCTGCACTTGGCATCCGGTTCAAACTCTCGGACGCCGTAAGGCCATTCTACGAGAAGGCGGGACACGCGCTGCCGGAGCGCAATGGCGACGGCGGCTGGTCTTTGCCCATGCCTGCGACATTCGTGATCCAGCGTGGTGGTCGCATCGCGGAGGCCTTGATCGAGCCTGACTATCGCAAACGTCTGGACCCGCAGGATGCCCTCGCAGCCCTGCACGCGATCCGGACGGCCAAGGCTGCCTGAAACCACGCGCCACCTCTGACCCATCTGAAAACAGGAGGCCAACATGGCCTACGCTCTACGCATACAGTCCTCCTTCATCGCGGGAGTTGGGCACCTGACCCGTTTGTCGCCCGGCACACGCGGCCTTCTGTTTGGTGCACTTGCTGTCGTCATCTGGGGATCATACCTCGCGTTCGCCCGCGCTGGCGTTTCGGCTGGCCTCTCCGGTTTTGACTTCACCGCTATCCGCTACGGCACGGCTGGTCTTGTCATGCTGCCGTGGCTTCTGCGTCATCAGCCCCTGACCCTGGGCGGCATAGGCTGGCGTCGGGCATTCTGGCTCATGCTGCTTGCTGGGCCGCTCTTCATCTGGCTTGGTGTGGGCGGCTACGCATTTGCACCCTTGGCTCACGGTGCCGTTGTTCAGCCCGCCAGCGTGGTGATCGGGACCACAATTCTCGCAGCGCTTGTTCTGAAAGATTGGCCCGACCGCGCGCGCCTGGTAGGCTTGTCGATCATCGTGAGCGGCCTTGCGGTCATTGCAGGGCCGGGACTACTGGAGGGCGGAGCCCTGACCCCGTTGGGCGATGCCATGTTCATTTCTGCCGGCCTGTTCTGGGCAGGCTTCACCACCCTTACGCGCCGCTGGGGCGTGAAAGCACTGCCTGCGACTGCCGCCGTTTCGGTTCTGTCTGGCGCGCTCATTTTGCCCATCTATGCCGCTACGACTGGCTTTGGACCGCTGCTCGACTTGCCAGTATCGACTTTGCTCATGCAGGTTCTTGTTCAGGGTGTGTTGTCGGGTGTGGTGGCCGTGGTCGCCTATACCCGGGCGGCAGAATTGTTGGGCCCGGCGCGTGCAGCGATGTTTCCAGCTCTGGTTCCAGTCGCAGCCATGATCATTGGTATTCCCGTTACCGGCGAAATTCCGACATTACTTCAAACCGGCGGGCTCCTGCTGGTCTCTGTTGGTCTGCTGATATCGATAGGTTTCATCAACATCCAACGCAGCAAGTCCCGGTAACGAAGTTCCGGTGACTGCACCCCAATTGCAGCAATCCCTATACCCCCTCAAGCCCGCCTGACTTCCCGCGCATTCCTTGCCGCCCTGTCCGCCACCCACTTCAGCCGGCACCAGAAATCGCGCGGCGAGAAGGGGCGGGCGAGGCCGACGCGGATGCCCTTGATGCGGGCTTCTTCCACCACGGCGCGGCTGGGCTTGCCGAGGATCGCGAGCAGGGGGATCACGCCTTCCACGTCCAGCTCGCTGACATGGCAGAGGAAACTATGGGCGGTTGGTGCCGTGA
>JBOFUS010000166.1:0-1098 GCA_051652685.1 Beijerinckiaceae bacterium | reverse complement strand
GGCGGCGGACAAAACATTGGCAGAGCTTGGGCCAATGCCCGAGTGGCGGCTGGAGCATCTCTACCCCGCCATGAATTCCCCCGCCTTTGCTGCCGACATGAAGCGCGCGGCGGAGGAAGCCAACGCCTTCGCCGAGAGCTATCGCGGCAAGCTCGCCACGCTCGCCGCCGCACCCGATGGACCGCAGGCGCTGTTTGACGCAGTGAAGCGCTACGAGGCGCTTGAAGACCTTATGGGCCGCATCATGTCCTACGCGGGCCTCGTCTATGCCGGCGATACGTCCGATGCCGCCAAGGGCAAGTTCTATGGCGACGCGCAGGAGAAGATCACGGAAGCCTCTTCTGTGCTGCTTTTCTTCGCGCTGGAGCTGAACCGCATCGACGACGCGCTGATCACGGATGTCTGTGCGAAAGCACCGCTGTCTCACTTTGCGCCGTGGATCGAGGACATCCGCAAGGAGAAGCCGTATCAGCTGGAAGACAGGCTTGAGCAGCTCTTCCACGAGAAATCCGTCGTAGGCCCCGCCGCCTGGAACCGGCTGTTTGACGACACGATTTCGGCGCTGCGCTTCGATGTTGATGGCGACAAGCTGGCTATCGAGCCGACGCTGAATTTCCTGCAGGACGCCGACGAGACCAAGCGCCGCAAGGGTGCGGAGGCGCTGGCCGTCACCTTCAAGGAGAACATCCGGCTCTTCGCGCTGATCACGAACGTGCTGGCCAAGGACAAGGACATCTCCGACCGCTGGCGCGGCTTCAAGGACATCGCCGACAGCCGACACCTTTCCAACCGGGTCGAGCCCGAGGTGGTGGAGGCGCTCGTCTCGGCCGTTCGCGACGCCTATCCGCGTCTGTCGCACCGTTATTACAAACTCAAGGCCAAGTGGTTCGGCAAGGAACAGCTGAACCACTGGGACCGCAATGCGCCTTTGCCAAAGGTAGACCAGCGCACCATCCCGTGGGGCGAGGCAAAGGAGATGGTGCTGTCGGCCTATGCCGGCTTCGCGCCGGAGATGGCCGGCATCGCGGGTCGCTTCTTCGACGAGGGCTGGATTGACGCGCCAGTGCGGCCCGGCAAATCGCCGGGCGCCTTCGCGCA
>JBOFUS010000165.1:0-1127 GCA_051652685.1 Beijerinckiaceae bacterium | reverse complement strand
AAACGCTGACGTCTGCCTCGCTCTCGGATCATCCCCCGGCGGGGGACAGGCCAGCTCCTCCGGCAAGGGGGATCGCCACCGGGGGAACACTACGGGACCACAGTTCCCGGTAATCAGGACAGGACAGCCAACATGGGTTTCAAGGTCGCGGTCGCAGGCGCCACGGGCAGCGTGGGGCGTGAAATGCTCAAGATCCTCGCCGAGCGCGCTTTTCCGGTGAGCGAAGTGGTGGCGCTCGCCTCGCAGCGCTCTCTGGGCCAGGAGGTTTCCTTCGGCGATCGCACGCTGACGGTGAAGGCGATGGAGCACTACGACTTCAAGGGAACCGACATCTGCCTGATGTCTGCTGGTGGAGAAGTCTCGAAGGTCTGGTCGCCGAAGATCGGTGCGCAGGGCTGCGTCGTCATCGATAACTCGTCGGCCTGGCGCTACGATCTCGATGTCCCGCTGATCGTTCCGGAGGTCAACGCCGATGCCATCGCGGGGTTTGCCCGCAAGAACATCATCGCCAACCCCAATTGCTCGACGGCACAGCTCGTGCTCGCCCTGAAGCCGCTGCATGATCACTTCGGCATCACGCGCGTGGTTGTCTCGACCTATCAATCGGTGTCGGGCGCCGGCAAGGATGGCATGGACGAACTGATGAACCAGACCCGCGCGATCTTCTCCGCCAAGGCACCGGAAACCGCCAAGTTCACCAAGCGCATCGCCTTCAATGTCATCCCGCACATCGATGCCTTCATGGAGGATGGCTACACGAAGGAAGAGTGGAAGATGATGGCGGAGACGAAGAAGATCCTCGACCCGAAGATCCGCCTGACAGCAACCTGCGTGCGCGTTCCGGTGTTCGTCGGCCATTCCGAGGCCGTCAACATCGAGTGCGAGCGGCCGATTTCGGCCGACGAGGCCCGCAAGGTCTTGCGCTCCGCGCCCGGCGTCCAGATCATCGACAAGCGCGAGGATGGTGGCTACATCACGCCCTATGAGGCGGCCGGCGAAGACGCCACCTTCATCTCGCGCATCCGCGAGGATGCCACAGTGGAAAACGGCCTCGCCTTCTGGTGCGTCTCCGACAACCTGCGCAAGGGCGCGGCGCTGAACGCCATCCAGATCGCAGAGTTGCTGGT
>JBOFUS010000164.1:0-8309 GCA_051652685.1 Beijerinckiaceae bacterium | reverse complement strand
AGGCCGCGCCGGCCATCCGCCAGCCGCAGGCTGCGGACGTAGTGCCCGGTCGCGAGCGCATCCGCACCCAGTTCCCGCGCCATGGCCAGCAGATCGCGAAACTTGACGCGGCGGTTGCACTCGACACAGGGGATGGGTGTTTCGCCCGCTACGTAGCTGTCGACGAAACGGTCGATCACCTCCTCGCGGAAGCGGCTTTCATAGTCGAGCACATAATGGGGAATGCCGATCCGGTCGGCGACAGTCCTGGCATCATAGATGTCCTGCCCGGCGCAACAGGCACCCTTCTTCTGAAGCATCTGCCCGTGGTCGTAGAGCTGGAGCGTCACGCCGATAACGTCGTACCCCTCCTCTTTAAGCAGCGCCGCCACGACAGACGAATCGACGCCGCCCGACATGGCCACCACCACGCGGGTCTGGGAAGGTCGCTTCGCGATGTCGAGCGAATTCAGCATTGGCAGGGGAGATAGCGCTTGCGAGGGGCGAACGGAAGGGGGGGCGGGATGCGTGGGCATCGAGCCTCGTCTTTGCGAGCGTAGCGAAGCAATCCAGTCAGCGGTTCAAAACGTGCACCAGTGTTGTCAACTCTTCGGAAGCGTTGGCTGGATTGCTTCGTCGCTGCGCTCCTCGCAAAGACGGTATCGGAGCGCAAGAAGCCGCTTTTCACGTTTCGTTGCATGACAAGCGCTGGAAATGCTACCTGCGGGGAATGCTCCCGAACGGCTACCACCAACTCCCACCCGGCAAGATTGCCAATGCCGTGACCTGGCTGGAGATGCGCCGGCCGGAAACGCGCGGAGCCAGCTTCTCCGGGGGCGTCACGCTGACGCCGTTGCCACCGGGCGATCTCCAGACCTTCCTCGATGTCTTCGTGAAGGTCGGTCTCGACTGGCTCTGGGCCGGATTTCTGGCGCTGCCGCATGATCAGCGGATAGCCATGCTCACCAATCCGGACGTCGAAACGCGCATCCTACGGCGCGATGGACACCCGGTCGGCCTGCTCCAGACGGAACTTGATCGGGCCTCCGGCGATCTGGAGGTGGTCTATGTCGGCGTGGTGGCGACAGAATTTGGCAAGGGTCTCGGCGCGCAGTTGCTGGCCGCCGCCGTTGACCGTGCTGCGGAGCTGTCCGCGCCGCGCCTCTGGCTGCACACCTGCAATTTCGACCATCCGGCAGCGGTCGCATTCTACCGTCGCGAGGGCTTTCGCATTTATGCGCAGGGCTTCGAGATCATGGACGACCCGCGTGCGCTCGGGTTGCTGCCGAAGGAAGCCGCACCCCATGTGCCGATGGCGGGGTAACTCACACCGCCCGCGTCAACCCCTCCTCGCGCCAGACCTGATCGAGTGACGCGACCAGATGGTCGATGTTGGCTTCCGTGTGATAGGGGGCAGGCGTGACGCGCAGGCGCTCCGTGCCGCGCGGCACGGTGGGATAGTTGATCGGCTGCACGTAGACGCCGTGCTCTTCCAGCAAGCGGTCGCTGATGCGCTTGCAGATCACGGGATCGCGCACCATCACCGGCACGATATGGCTGTCATTCGCCATCACCGGGATGCCCACAGCAGCGAGCCTCGCCCTGACCTTCGCGACATTCGCCTGCTGGCCGGCCCGCTCGGCGCTGCTGGCCTTCAGATGCTTGATGCTGGCGACCGCGCCCGCCGCCACGGCCGGCGGAAGTGCCGTCGTGAAGATGAAGCCCGAGGCGAAGCTGCGGATGAAATCACAGACGGCCGTGGAGCCCGCCACGTAACCGCCGACGACGCCGAAAGCCTTGCCCAGCGTGCCTTCGATCACCGTGAGGCGATGGCTGATCCCGTCCCGCTCGGCGATACCGCCGCCGCGCGGGCCGTAGAGACCGACGGCGTGGACTTCGTCGAGATAGGTCATCGCGCCATAGGCGTCCGCCACGTCGCACAGTTCGGCGATGGGCGCGATGTCGCCATCCATCGAATAAACCGACTCGAAGGCCACAAGCTTCGGCCGGCCGGGCGCGACGCTGGCGAGCTTGCGGGCGAGATCTTCCGGGTCATTGTGGCGGAACACCAGCTTTTCCGCGCGGCTGTGGCGGATGCCCTCGATCATCGAGGCGTGGTTGCCGGCATCCGACAGCACGACGCAGCCCGGCATCAGCGAGGCCAGCGTGCCGAGCGAGGCCCAGTTCGAGACGTAGCCTGAGGTGAACAGCAGCGCGGCTTCCTTGCCGTGCAGATCAGCCAGCTCGCGCTCCAGCATCACGTGGTGGTGGTTGGTGCCGGCGATGTTGCGTGTGCCGCCCGCGCCCGCGCCGCACTGGTCCAGCGCCTCGTGCATCGCGGCGAGCACCGCCGGGTTCTGGCCCATCCCCAGGTAGTCATTCGAGCACCAGACGGTGACCTTGCGCTGCGTGCCGCCGGCGCGAAAAACCGCCTCGGGGAAGTTGCCGCGCTCGCGCTCCAGATTGGCGAAAACGCGGTAGCGCCCTTCGCTCCGCAGGCGGTTCAGCTCGCCTTCGAAAAAGGCTTCGTAATCCATGTCCGCGCTCCGGCGTCCTGCCTTGTTTCCCGAATGCCGGTTTTTGGCCTCCGCCAGTGCTGCCGCCCGTCTCATCTGGGCGCGCGCCTTGAGAAGCGCGGCGTCGATGGGCCTCGCCGCAGTTTCCGGCAAGCGCAGCGATGTCGCAGGCAGGCCGCCGGTGTCGATCTCGGGTCCATGCAGTTCGATGGTCATGGCCTTGCCCTCCCTGGGCTCATGTGGCGCGGCTTGATAACCGCGGCTCTTGTGGTGGAACATCAACAACGGAGGGTGCCGCCGGCCGGCCTTTCAGCGCAAAGCGCCAGGGCAGGTCGGCCGGCAGCGGCAGGTAAAGCAGCCAGTGCTCCAGCACCGCCAGCGCCATCAGCGCCGTCAGAAGGCCGTAGCCGGCAGCGGCATGGCTGCCCGTCTCCGCCAGAAACAGGAGATGCGCGAGCCAGGCGCAGGCAAGCGTCGCCGCCGTCACGGCAAGCGGGAAAAAGGCGTTCATGGCCCGGTGGCGGAAATAGGTGGCGAGATAGGAGAGATGCTCGGGCAGGAAATGCGCCGTCACGTTGGGTGCGCCGAGGTGAATGTTGATCTTGGCAGACAACCGCATCACCCACAGGATCAGGAAGGCATGGAAGCCGACGGCATTCTCGCCCGATCCGCAGGCGAGCCAGATGGCCCCAGCCGTCAGCGCAATCAGGATTTCGTGGTGGATGAGCGTGGCAGCGGCGGCGCGAAAACGCGCAATCCCCGTGAGGCCGGGCGGACAGGGCGCGCGGTTCGGGCCGGTGACATAGCCCATCAGGAAGGTCATCTCGTTCCAGCCCCAGAGCACCAGCGCGGCCATGAAGCCAACCAGCGCCGACCAGGGTGTCGCGACATCGCGCAGCAGGAAAAGCAGCACGAGCGCCGCAAGCGCCACAAGGCTGGCGACCGCCATGCTCCGGCCATACGTTCGCCGCGGCAGCCCATCCAGATACAGGATCGCGGCAGTACCTCCCCACCAGAGGAGGACTGCCGCGAGCAAGGGCCAGAAAGCCGCCACTTCCGCTTACCAGGCCGGATTGAGCCGGATTTCCTCCGGCAGGGCATGGGATTTCACAGGGATCATATAGAGGCGCAGGAAGGCATAAGCGCCTTGCGCACCGAGCGCCAGCCGCTTCAGCCGGCCGATCAGGCCGCCCTGTGCCTTCGCAGCTTCCGTCGCGTCAACGATGTGGCGCAGCCGCTCAAGACCCGCGCGGAAGGCCGGATTGTCGATGTCGATCTCGATCGGGAACACCTGGCGCGAGATGTCCGAGCAGATGCGGAAGACACGGAAATCATAATCCGCCGGCGTCACGCCGAGCGCCTTGTGGAACGCCGGCCGCATGTGATCGCGCACATACATGGTGGCGTAGACCGCAAGCAGAAAGAAGCGGATCCAGTAGACATTGCCGCCGGACAGCAGCTTGGGATCGGAGCGCATCAGCAGGGCAAAAGCCTCACCGTGGCGGAACTCGTCGTTGCACCACAGATCGAACCACTTGAAGATCGGATGGAAGCGCTTCGACGGGTCGCGCTCCATGATCCGGAAGATGGTGATGTAGCGGGCGTAGCCGATCTTCTCCGACAGATAGGTCGCGTAGAAGATGAACTTCGGCTTGAAATAGGTGTATTTCTTGGCTTTAGTCAGGAAGCCGAGGTCCACGCCGATGTCGAAATCCTTGAGGATTTCATTGATGAAGCCGGCGTGGCGGCCCTCATCGCGCGACATGTAGGTGAACATGTCGCGCATGTCGGGGTTCTTCATGCGCTTCTTGATTTCGGCATAGAGCACGCAGCCCGAGAACTCTGCCGTCAGCGAACTCACGAGGAAGTCGATGAACTCCTTGCGCAGATCCTCCGGCATGTCTTCGAGCTTGAAATCGGCGAATTCCGGCGAGCGCTTGAAGTGCTGCCTGTTGGGATCGCTCTTCATCTCGGCCATCAGGCCGTCCCAGGCAACGCGAACGCGGCTGACGTCGATGGCGTCAATGGCTGCGTGGTCGGTGGTGTAGAAACGCGGCGACAGCATGGTCTCCTGCGTCGCCATATTGGTGGTGTAGGTCGCCTGAGCGCCACCTTCCTGCGGTATCATGGCTATCTCCCCGTCTTGACGGCCGGACCGAAGAAGCTCTCGGCATCGAACCCCACCTCATAGAGCTGGGTCAGTTCGAGATAGGCCGAAACCTTCGTGAAGAAGCGATCGAACACGTTCCCCCGCGTTACAGTCGCCGTGCGTTCATAAACCTCGCGTTCGCCAAAGCCGATGCGGCTTGGTGCATCATGCACCTGCACCGTGTCCCCGGCTTCCACCTCGACGCCGAGCAGATCGACATGGGCCTGCAACACGCTTCCGTTGCGCTCCAGCTCCACCGTGCAGGGCGTCTCGAAAGACCGTCTTGTCAGAAGTCCCGCGATCATGGGCGCTCTCCGGCAACCTTTACGGCCTTGTCGATGAGGTTGGAGACATGCGCCGCCTGCGCCGGGCCGAAGGAGGCCGTGGCGATGAATTTGCCCGTGGAGGGGTCGATCATGTAGCTGCGCCCATCGGCGTGGCGTGTCAGCCGGTAGGGCGCGGCGGCCTCTGTTCCGGCGACCTTCCGGTCATGATTCAGGCCGCGAATGACCTGCATGACGAAACCGTCGCCTTTGGCGAGCCGGAGTTCCGCCACGATCTTGCCGGTCGCGGGATCGCGGGCGGTGTAGCCTTCTTCGCCAACCGCCTGAAATGCAAGTTCGCGCGATTCGACAAGCGGGCTCGCTGTCATCTTCGGCAGGCCCATACCCGTGAGCGAGCCATACGTCGCCATGGCGAGTGCCGAAAGGACCAGCCCGCCCATCATCAACAGCGGGACCGGGCTGATCAGCGGGCGGTCCTTCGGCACGACCCTGATCGACCGGGTCGTATCGCCACCGGACATCGCGCCCGGCGGCAGGGATTTCATGGTGATATCCGACATGGCTTCCCCCTGGTCGTGCGTTGAAGATCAGGCTTGCACCGTTTCCAGTGCCTGCCCTGGCGAAGGTCCCCCGACCTTCGCCTGCTGAATCGTCTCCGAAAGTGGAGCCGGCTCCTCACCCTTGAGCGCTGACGCTAGCAGGTCTGCAACAGCCGCGGCATCCGGGATTCCCCTCAGCATGGGCTGTGGCCTGAGCCACCTCCATGGACGCATGTGCGGCCACAGAATCATCGGCGCAACATGGTCTTCCGGCACGAGTTCGATCAGCAGATCGCCTTTGCCGCCCGCGCGTTGCTTCAATCCCGCTCCCGAAAACCGTGCGTAGGGAAGATTAAGCGTCACGGGCAAGGCCACCCCCGAGCGGATTACCAGCCGCCGGTTGGTCAACGTATAAACACTGGTGCGGGCATAGGCCCAGGCCAGCAGCAGAAGAATGCCCACGGCCGCCAGCCCGATGGGCAGCACCGAGAACGCTTCGATGACGGCATCAGCGGCGGGCACGCCATCACCCATGCCGCGAAACGCCCGCCAGGCGATGAGGAGGCCGAAATAAACGGCCACCTTGCGCACATGAAAGGCGCGGATCGCCAGCTCGCCAAACCCCGGAGCCCCCTGCCAGAGCATGCGCTCTCCCCTTGGCAGTGGTCCCGGAAGCCCCCGCACGGGCTCGAAGGCGAAGTCGTCTTCGTTGTGGATGTATTGTTGATGTTGGGTCATGGCTGCGTTCCCCCGCCGCCGACGATCAGAACAACGGCTCGGCGCGGAACCTGGACGCATAGAGCGTGCCCCCGCCGTAGTAGCCCATGATCTTGTCTTCCTCGAGCAGCGTCACACGGTCAGCATGGGCCGTACCCGGCACATTGGCGAAATGCGCGCCGAAGATGGAGCGCACATTCACCCGCTTGCGGCCGGCATCGATGACGGAGAAGTTGGTGGGCAGCAGCACGCGGCGCTTGGCCCCGTCCTTCTCCACCTCGATCTCCATGTAGCGCATCAGGTATTCGGCACGATCGATCCAGATGTCGGTCACGACGCCGCCCTGCTTGCCGTCACCGCCGATGACGGCATAGCCGACAGGGTTGGGGTCTTCTTCCGCCACGCTGAAATTCGCGGCGACGCGCAGGGGCAGCAGGCGCGGCTCGCCGTTGATCATGATGTCCGGCGTGTCGGAACGCTCGGCCCATGACGCCGGACCGACGCCATCCAGCATCGGGTCGCCGGTTGGCGTAAAGGGGAAGCCGGTGCTGGGCGGATTGGCCAGAGCCATCGTCCGCTTGTCGGGGCGGCCATCGACCGTCACCGGCGCGCCGTGGGCCAACTTGAAGGTCTTGGGCTCCGGCAGATCCGGAAAGCCGACGATCTTCATCGGCCGGCCGACATCGACCTCGAGGGGGTAACCCTCGCGCTTGCTCTCGCGGTGAAGCCACATCACCAGAACGAAAAAGAAGCCGAAGAACAGGTACATGCTGATCAGTGCCAGATCCATGCCTGCGAAGGTTGGGGGGGTCATTTTCTCCTCCTTGGGGGACTAACCGGGAAACTGGGAAAGGCCGAAGGATTTCGGCCGGTTCGTCGTGGCGATGCGGTGACCGGCGAGCGGGCCGATGGCTGCGAGCGCCACGAAGAGCAGAAGAATTTCAATGTGGTAGACGACGGAGTAGCCGAGAATTGGCCCCGTGAATGTGGGACCGAAAGCGCCCGTCGCAGCAATTCCCGAGACGAAATCGCGGATGAGACCGCCGGCCGCGATGGCCAGCCCCGCGCCCGTCGCCTGCACCGCGCCCCAGGCACCGAGCGCCAGCCCGTGGCCGGCGTTGATGCCGGTGCCCAGCCTGTCGAGCGACATGGCAGCCGTCAGCGTGCTGACCGAGAAGAGCCCGCCGCCGAAGCCAACAACGAAGACACCGGCGCGGAACAGGGCGGCTGACTGGAAGGGAGCCGCCAGCGTGATGGCGGCAAAGCCCACGATGCCGACGAGCAGGCCCATGGCCGCAAGCCGTGCCGCATCATGGCCGCGCACCAGCGCCGCCGCCGCCAGGGCAAAGGCCACAAGCGCACCGGCTGCCATGAGCGCGGTGAGCGCCGCCGTGGCACCCACGGAAAGGCCAAGCACCTCGGCACCATAGGGCTCCAGCACGACGTCCTGCATGCCGAAGGCAGCGGCACCGAGCCCCACCGCCACCAGAAACCGCCGCGCCCTGCTTTCGGCCGTGAAGCGCCGCCAGACGTCCATGAAGGGCGGCGCATCCGGCATGGCAGCGAGGCGGCCGGGATTGCGCGCCTCCTGTTTCCAAAGGGCCGCCATGTTGAGCACGAGCGTCATCACGGCTGCGCCCTGAACCACCTGAACGAGACGCATATTGCTGAAATCACTAAGCAAAAGCGAGAAGGCCGCGCCGCTGGCGACGAGGCCCACGAGCAGCATGACGAACATCAGCGCCACGACGCGGGGACGCGCTTCCTCGGGCGCAAGGTCCGTCGCGAGTGCCAGCCCCGCCGTCTGTGTGGTGTGGTAGCCGATGCCCACCAGCAGGAAGGCCAGGGCAGCGCTCGCGGTGCCTACGGTGTATTGAATGTCGGTATCGCCCGTCTGCAGCAGCAGCGCGAAGGGCATGAAGGCGAAGCCGCCGAACTGCGCCAGCGTGCCCAGCCAGATATAGGGCACCCGCCGCCAGCCGAGCGCCGAGCGGTGGTTGTCGGAGCGGAAACCCACCAGCGCCCGGAACGGCGCAAACAGCAGCGGCAGCGCCACCATGACGGCGACCAGCCCTGCCGACATCGACAGCTCGACAATCATCACCCGGTTGAGCGTGCCGACCGT
>JBOFUS010000163.1:0-3060 GCA_051652685.1 Beijerinckiaceae bacterium | reverse complement strand
CCGGCGGCGGACATGGAGCCCGCCGTGACGACGCGCGCGAAGATATCGAGTTCCGCGAGCCGATCCATGGTCTATCGGCCCGCCAGCAACGTCAGTCGATCTTCACATCTGGAGCGGTGGAAAACCGGCCATCGGCGGGCCGGGTTTCGTCCGGCTTCGGCCCGGCGACAAGCGGCGGCTCGGGCGTCGCGACCTTGGCTACAAGCGGTGCCGGCACCGCCTTCGCGCGGCGGAAGACGAGAATCTTTGAAGGCACATAAATGCGCTTTCGCGAGAGAAAACCCTCCGGCTCGGACACATGGAACTCGTCGATGCCGACGAATTCCCAGCCTTCCGCAGCCTCGATGTTCATGATCTGCTCGAATGCCTTGACGGCCTGGTCGCGCGCCTTGGCGCTCTTGACGGCCACAATGGTCGGTCCGGCGACGCATTTGTATTCGAACATGGGCCTTCAGCTCCTGTTGTGCTGCCTATAGCAGAGCTTCCGGGGTTGCGCTTCAACATGGTAAAAAAAGGGTTAAGATGTGGTCGCGGCGCTGTCGCCAGCGATCTGCGTTTGCGCTAAGGCGAGCCGATGACCACGACAAACCCGGATCACGCCGACATCGCCGCGATGCCTTTCGAGAAGGCTATGCAGGAGCTTGAGCAGATTGTCTCCCGCCTTGAGCGCGGTGACGTCAGCCTCGACGATTCGATCCGCATCTACGAACGCGGCGAGAAACTGAAGGCCCATTGCGATGCACAGCTGCGCCAGGCGGAGCTGCGCGTCGAGGTGATCACCCAAGGGCCGGACGGCAAGCCTGCCGGCGTCAAACCGCTCGACGTCGCCTGAATTGGCAACCGGGGTCTTTACGGTCGATCATCTTTCCGCAACCGGCGACGGTGTGGCGCGGGGGGAAGATGGCGCGACGTTCGTTCGGGGCGCACTTCCCGGCGAGACGGTGCGTCTTGAAAACGGACATCTGATCGAAATCCTTGCAGGTTCCGAGGCACGCGCCGAACCCTTCTGTCCCGCCTATGGCCGCTGCGGCGGATGCGCCACGCAGCACATGTCGCTTGCGCTCTATGCTGACTGGAAGACTGACATGGTCCGCCGGGCGCTCGCGAAGGCCGGCTTTCAGGCCCCGGTTGCACCAACGCGGATCGCCCACGGCGCGGGGCGGCGTCGCGCCATCATCCATGTCCGTTTCAGGAATGGTCGCGCCGAGGCCGGCTTCATGGCTGCTGGCACACACCGCCTTGAAGTGCTCCAGACCTGTCCGGTGCTTGAACCGGCGTTGGCGAACGCTTTTCCTGTCTCCGAAGCCGTCAGCCAGCCACTGAGCGGCCGTGACAAGCCACTCGATATCCAGATCACCACCACAGACGCGGGGCTGGACGTCGATATCCGGGGGCATGGCAAGTGCGAGCCGGCGGAGCGCCTTGTCCTGACGAGGGTTGCCGAAAAGCTCGACCTCGCCCGGCTTTCCGTCCATCGCGATATCATCGTCGAGCGTCGTCAGCCGAAGATCAGGGCTGGCGGTGCCGAGATCATCCTGCCGCCACGCGCCTTCCTTCAGGCAACCACCGAAGCCGAAGAGACGCTGGCTGAACTCGCCATCGCCGGCCTCGGCAAAGCGAAGCACGTTGCCGATCTCTTCTGCGGTGTCGGTCCCTTTGCGTTGCGCATCGCCGAAAGCCGCAAGGTTCTGGCGATCGACGGTGACGCCGACGCGGTCAATGCGCTGTCCCGCGCCGCGCGCAACCGGCCGGGCCTGAAGCCGCTTGTCGCAGAAACGCGCGATCTCTTTCGACGGCCGCTGCTGCCGATGGACCTTGATCTGCTGGACGCTGTGGTCATGGACCCACCCCGCGCGGGGGCTGAGGCGCAGGTAAAGCAGATTGCAGCGAGCCGCCTCAAGACCGTGGTCAGCGTATCCTGTGATATCCAGAGCTTCATTCGGGATGGTTTGATCCTGAACGACGCCGGTTTCAGGCTTGAGGGCGTGACGCCGGTGGATCAGTTCGCCTGGAGCCGCCATATCGAGCTGGTCGGTGTCTTCCGGCGCTGAGCAGGTTTCGATAGGGTGAACCCCATGCGTCGCGCCGTCATTGCCACCCCGACATCCGAACCGCTTCTGCCGCGCCTGGCCGGCATCGTCGGGCAGGCGCATGTGATCACCGATGAGGAGCGAATGGCTCCGCATCTGTCTGAGTGGCGCAAGCTCTACACCGGCCGTGCGCAAGCGCTCGTGAAGCCGGCCTCGACCGACGAAGTGTCGGCCATCATGCGTCTTGCCCATATGACGGGAACACCGGTGGTGCCGCAAAGCGGCAACACCGGCGGCGTAGGCGGTCAGATCCCGGACGGGAGCGGCCGCGCCATCCTGCTTTCACTTTCGCGCATGAATCGCATCAGGGACATGCAGCCGCTGTCGAACATGGCGACAGTCGAGGCGGGCGTCATCCTCCAGAACCTGCAGGAAGCGGCGCGCGCCGCTGGCCGCTTCTTTCCGCTGTCCTTGCCGTCGGAAGGCAGCTGCATGGTCGGTGGCAATCTCGCGAGCAATGCGGGCGGCACAGGTGTCATCGCCTATGGCAACATGCGCGATCTGGTGTTGGGGCTTGAGGTCGTGCTGCCGGACGGCCGCGTGATGAGCGGATTGTCCGGCCTGCGCAAGGACAATGCCGGTTATGATCTGAAGCATCTTTTCATCGGCTCGGAAGGCACGCTCGGCGTCATCACCGCCGCAACGCTGAAGCTCTTTCAAGAGCCGCGTCAGCAGGTGACGGCCTTCGTCGGACTGCAGGACCCGGAGCTGGCGCTGCGTCTTCTCGCACGGGCACAGCGCGACGGTGGCGGCCTTGTTGCAGCTTTCGAGCTTATACCGCGCTTGGGCGTCGAGATGTCCATGGCGTTCGTGCAGGGGCTTCGCGATCCCCTGGCGGAGCCGCACCCGTGGTACGCGCTGATCGAAGTCAGTGCGCAAACCGAAACGGGCCTTGCCGATTCGGTCGAGGCGATGCTGGCGGATGCCATCGAAGCCGGGGAAGTAACGGATGCAACCGTCGCGTCATCCC
>JBOFUS010000162.1:0-1428 GCA_051652685.1 Beijerinckiaceae bacterium | reverse complement strand
CGTGAGATCGACGGCACCCGTCAGGATGGCGCTGCGGGGCATCCCGTCATACTCGGCCTCTTCCGGGTCCTGCGCGATGACCAAGCCGCCTGTTGCCTTCAACGCCTTGATCCCTTCGCTACCATCGGCACCGGTGCCCGACAGGATCACGCAAATGGTCTGTCGGGCGCGGTCTTCTGCAAGCGTGCGCAGCAGGAAATCGAAGGGCAGGCGTGCCCCGTGGCGCGCTTCCGGCTCCGAAAGATGCAACGTACCGCCCGAAACCGACAGGTAAACGCCGGGCGGAATGACATGGAGGTGGTCTGGCGCAAGCCTGTCTCCCTCTTTCGCCTGGCTCACGGTCATTGTCGTATGGCTGGCCAGCAGATCGACCAGCAGGCTGTCATGGTTCGGATCGAGATGCTGGACGAGGATGAAGGCCATTCCGCTTGTGTCTGGCAAAGCATCCAGCAGTCTGCGACAGGCGTCGAGGCCGCCCGCAGAGGCACCAATGGCAATGATCAGGAAATCGGCTTGGCTTGCAGCAGCGGGAAGCGTGTTCTCGTTTCGGTGTCGGGTATCGGAGGTCTTCGCCATGCGTGACCCTCCTTCTCGGCCGCACAGGCTCATAGTCCCTTCGCCAAGTCACGGCCTGATTGCGGTCAACCGGCGCAATCTGAGTAGATTCCGATCCTTCGCTTGCAAGCCGGCGGCAGTGCTTGGTCAGGTTCATCCGGCAAGTGACATCAAACCGCCGGATGGTCTGATAGACAGGACCCATGCGCATTCAAAACGGCTTATTCCGGCATCTGGCGGTGACCATGCTCGCGGTGGTCATTGCAGGCTGCGTCGGTGTTCCTCTTGAGGCCACCGATCAGCAGCGACCATCTGCGGGCGCTTATGTCGCCCCGCAGATCGCCGCGCTCTATGCCGCCGCTCCCGAAGAGCGATTTCCGATCCCGGAGATCAATTTCGATGGTGTTGACACGGCGTTTCTCCGCCGTGTCGTGCCGTTCCAGACGCGTGAGCGGCCCGGAACCGTCATCATCAGCACGTCGCGCCATATGCTGCACCTCGTGCTCGAAGGCGGGATGGCCGTGCGATACGGCGTCGGCAAGGAGGGGCTCGACTGGACCGGCCGTGCCGAAGTGGGCCGCAAGGCGGAATGGCCGCGCTGGACCCCGACCGCCGACATGATCCGCCGGGACCCCGACCAGTACGCCAGATGGAGCGACGGCATGGAGCCGGGACTCGACAACCCGCTGGGCGCAAGGGCGCTCTATCTGCACCGGGACGGACGCGACACGCTCTACCGCATCCACGGAACGAACGATCCCGCCAGCATCGGGCAATCGCTGTCCAGCGGCTGCATCCGCATGTTCAACCAGGATGTGGTCGATCTTCACAACCGCGTTGCGGTCGGTGCCAGCGTCATCGTCGGACCTTGAG
>JBOFUS010000161.1:0-5004 GCA_051652685.1 Beijerinckiaceae bacterium | reverse complement strand
GCGGTGCTGGAACGGCATGGCTACGACGGGCTGATGCTCGCCACGATGCTGGCGGGCGTGATGATGATGGCCATGGGCTGGCTGAGGCTTGGGCCACTCATCCGCCTCATCCCGCTCCCCGTCGTGGTTGGCTTCACATCGGGCATCGGCAGCATCATCCTCGCCAGCCAGTTCAAGGAGCTTCTTGGCGTTGACCTTGCGAAAGAGCCCGCCGATCTTTTGCCGAAGCTTGCGGCGCTCTTCGCAGCCAGCGGCAGCTTCAAGCCAGCAGCGCTTGTGATGTCGATGCTGGGCATCGGGGGCATCCTCGCGCTCAGGCGCTTTCGACCGGGCTGGCCCGGCCTGCTGATCGTGGTGGTGATTGCAGCGCTCGCCACGGCGCTCCTGCCGCTTGGTGTCGCGACCATCGGCAGCCGTTTCGGCGGCGTCCCCAGCGGGCTGCCGCCCCCCGCACTGCCGGATATCTCCATCGAGAAGGTACTGCGGGTACTGCCCGAAGCGGTCGCCATGGCTCTGCTGGGATCGATCGAGTCGCTGCTTTCGGCAGTTGTGGCGGACCGGATGTCCGGCGACCGTCACCGCTCCAATGCCGAACTTGTGGCGCAGGGCGTGGCCAACATCGGCTGCGCGATCTTCGGTGGCATGCCAGCCACAGGCACCATCGCGCGGACAGCGACCAATATTCGCGCTGGTGCAGCAAGCCCGGTCTCGGGCCTTCTGCACGCGGTCTATCTGCTGGCCTTCATCATGGTCGCTGCGCCGCTTGCCGCCCATGTGCCGCTCGCTGCGCTGGCGGCTGTGCTGGCGGTCGTGTCATGGAACATGATCGACCCACCTGGCGTCGCGGCCATTGGCCGGAAGTCCTGGCGCGACGGGCTTGTGCTGGCGGCAACGCTGCTGGTGACGGTGTTCGCCAACCTGCTGGCCGGCATCGCCGCCGGGGTTGCTTTGCACCTTGTCCTTCGCCGGTTTACCGGCAAGGCTTCGACGCCAGCAGGCTGACATGAAAAAGGCGTCCGCGAGGGACGCCTTTTCAGAACGGTGATGGGCCTGACGATCAGGCTACCAAAATCAGGCAGCCTTGGACTTCTCGACGAAAGCCGTGAAGGCAGCAGGCTCCGCCATGGCGATGGCGGCGAGCATCTTGCGATCCACCTCGACGCCGGCCTTGGCAAGGCCGCCGATGAAGGTCGAATATGTCAGGCCATGCTCGCGCACGGCGGCGTTGATGCGCTGGATCCAGAGAGCGCGGAAGTTGCGCTTCTTGAGGCGGCGGTCCTTCGTCGCCCACTGCATCGAGCGGTCGACGGCGGCCTTCGCCGTGCGGATTGTATTCTTGCGACGCCCGTAAAAGCCCTTGGCGGCTTTCAGGGTTTTCTTGTGCTTGGCGTGAGACGTGACGCCTCTTTTGACGCGGGCCATGGATTGAACTCCTTGAGGTCAGGTAATCTCGGCTGATTTCAGCGCGAATGCGGCAGGCGGAAACGGATGATGTTGTCGCCGTCCGTCTTGAACAGGACAGCGGTGCCGCGGTGATCGCGGATCTGCTTCTTCGTCCGCTTGATCATGCCGTGGCGCTTTCCGGACTGCTGGTACTTGACCTTCCCGGTGGCGGTGACCTTGAAGCGTTTCTTCGCTCCAGAGTGTGTCTTCATCTTGGGCATTTTCGTCTCTCAGGTTGGGGTGCAAGGCACCCTGAAGCCGTCATTGAAGACAGCAATGATCGCCGCGGCAGCCCTTTACTGGCCGGGCGATCGAAGTTGGCGCGTATGCGGGAAAGACGCGGGTTTTGCAAGCCCTTGCGCGTGAAAAAGCTGCGTTTGGCTTCGCCGGAGGCGTTCAGTGTAGCGGGAGGTAGGCCACGCCCAGGCGACGGGCGACCGCGTCAAGGCGCCTGTCGCGGGTCCAGAGCTTGCAACCTTGCGTCAGCAGGGTCGCAGCGACAAGATGACAGTCCACAAACCCGATCCCCGAACCGGCAAAATTTTCGTTTTCAATCAACGCAAGCACTTCGTTGTCCTTTGCTTGCGTAATTCTTCCAATCTTGTGCAAGCTCAAGAGTACACTTCGCCGGTGTTTCAGATTGCCCAATGCAATCTCGCCGATCACCGCCGCGTGTATAAGGACCCTGTCGTCCTCCAGCAATGCCTGGACATGCGGATCGGCCGAGTCGAGATGATCAATCCAGATTGACGTGTCAGCAAGGATCATCAGTTCAATTCTTGAAGGATGGAGGCCGCCTGCGTGGGGCAGCCTTTATGCCAGGTTGCGAACCGCCCAACAGTGAAAGCCGGCGTGCGGCTTCACGTTGGATCAGCGCTGTCAAAGCTGCCTTCAGCAGGGCTGACCGATCAGAAATGCCTGTCATCTCTATCGCGTCCACTAAAAGCTGATCGTCAATGGTAACTGTGGTGCGCATGGTCTTACTCCGCAGGAGTCAGAAATAGCATCAAACGATGCATATTTCAATGCGCATGCGCGCTGCTGCGCGCCTACTTCCAGCTCACCTCCCACAACCGGGGAATCTCATCGGGATAGGTCTTCAGATCCAGCCCCTTGCCGAAGGCGTAGAATGTGACCAGCGAATAGAGCGGCACGCCAAGCACCCGGTCCTGCATCAGGCCGAGCGCCTTGCCATAGGCGTCCTTGCGGGCGGCCGGATCGACAGAGGTGTCGCCCTTCTCCAGCAGATCACGCACCTCCGGATCGCGGTTGATGTCGTCGGGCAGGAACTTGAAATAGACGGGCGTCGAGGCCGAGACGTCGTTGACCGAGAACGAGCCCCAGGTCTGGTGCGCCAGCGCCACCTTGCCGCCGGCGCGTACCTGATCGCGCATGGCGGCATATTGCATGAAGCGCAGGTTCGCCTTGATGCCGACGGCGCGCAGATAGTTGATCATCGCCTCGGTCTGGTTGCGCTCACGATAGGCGTAGAAATCGAGTTCCAGATTGGTGACGCCTGCTTCTGCCAGCAGCTTGCGGGCTTCCGCCGGATCATACTTGTACTTCGCGCCCCGGCTGTCGTCGCAGCCGAACTGGCTGGGGAAGCAGATGGCGTTGAGCACGCGTCCACCCTCACCCACAAGCTGTTTCACCATCGTTTCGCGGTCGATGGCGTGCATCAGCGCCTTGCGGACACGGATGTCCTTCAGCTGTGGGTTTGGCGTGTTGTCCAGCGTGTTGATGTTGAGAAAGACGATGCGCATCGTCTCGCCGCTCTTCACGTCCACATGCGGCACGCGCTTCATCTGGTCGGCCTGATCAGGTGGCACGTTCATGATGAGGTCGAGGCCGCCGGCCAGCATTTCGGCCAGCTGTGTCTGCCGGTCGGGAATGAAGCGGATCTCGATCTTTTCCAGCTTCGGCTGCGGCTTGGGGCTGTCCTTAAAATAGTCCTTGTTGCGCTCAAGCTTGAGAAACTTGCCGATGGAGTGCTCGGTGACTTTGTATGGCCCGGAGCCGACAGCGGCGGCGTTCATGCCCTGCGGGCCGGCCTTGGCGTAATACTCATTCGGATGGATCACGACGGGGCCGGCGAGATACTCGATGGCGGCCGGGAAGGTGCGGGCGAGGTTGATGCGCACCTTGTGAGGGCCGAGCTTCTCGGCATTCCTGATCCAGTTGACGTTGTTCTGCGTGGTCACCTTGTTGTCGGGGTTTGCCACGTAGTTCAGGGTGTAGACGACGTCATCGGCGTCAAACGCCTCGCCGTTGTGGAACTTGATGCCTTCGCGCAGGTCGAATTCCAGCGTCTTGTCGTCCACCCATTTCCAGGCGGTTGCCAGCTGGCCTTTGTATTCCCCGCTGGCGGGGTCGCGGTAAATGAGATTATCCCAGACATGCTGGCCGATGATCACGCCGATGCGCACGTTGTTGAAGAACGGATCGATGTTCTCCGGCACCTGATCATAGGCGAAGCGCACCGTGTTGGCGGATTTCTGCGCCAGGGCAGGCGCGGCGGCCATCGCCGTCATTGCGAGGCCAAGGCCAGCTCCGGCCAGCAGTCTCCGCGTCAGGTTCCGCATCGAAATTCTCCTTTGCGGTCCCCTCCGGTCCGCGCGTTGCGCCATCATGAACCCGGCGCTGGCGGCGTCAACGGGTTTCGGATCGGCATCCGCCTTCCGACGCATGGCGCTTTGGCAAAAGCAGTCGTAAAACGCTTTCCAACATGACCGACCAAGGCATCGCGACCGCCCATCTTTTCCCCGCCGGCACTGAAGCCGAATGGCGAAGGCGTGTCGCGCTGGCGTTGAAGGGGGCTGATTTCGACAGGCGGCTTGTGTGGCGAACGGCGGATGGAATCCCGGTTCAGCCGCTGCATCCCCGCCGGACAGACGCACCCCTTGTGGCCGGGGCAAGTGCCGGCAAACCCTGGCGCATCGTGGCGCGGGTCGATCACCCGGTTGCCGAGGAAGCGGCAGCGCTCGCCCGCGAAGATCTGGAAGGCGGGGCGGACGCGCTGGCGCTGGTTTTCCCCGGTGGCCGTTCGGCGCGCGGCTTCGGGCTGCCTTGCGAAACGGTGGGGGAACTGGACGCCGCGCTTGCCGGCGTCCGTCTCGATCTGGTCGATATCCGCATCGATACCGCGCCGGCCGGCCGTATCAACGCGCTGATGGTCGCTGCGCTTGCCGAGCGGCAGAAGCTGCATCCCGGCCAGCTGTCCATGGACTTTGGTCTCGATCCGCTGGGCTCGCTCATGACAGTCGGTCACGTCCCATGGGACTGGCCAGCGATGGCGGAGCGCTTGCGCGAGACTGTGCTGGCGCTGAAAGCCAGGGGCTTTACCGGTCCGTTCCTCACGGTCGATCTTCGCCCCTATCACGAAGCCGGCGCGAGCGAGGGGCAGGAACTGGCGGCCGCGCTTGCCGGTGGCGTTCTCTATCTGCGCGTGCTGGAGCATGCGGGCCTCAGCCTCGAGGAAGCAAGCCGTGCCATCAGCTTTGTCGTGCCTGTCGATGGCGACCAGTTGCTCTCGATGGCGAAGCTGAGGGCGCTGCGCAAGCT
>JBOFUS010000160.1:0-2482 GCA_051652685.1 Beijerinckiaceae bacterium | reverse complement strand
TATCCGGAGGCTGTGGCGCTGATCACCGACTACGTGATCGAAGGCGCACGCGACGGGCGCAGCGTCGCGGACCTGATGCAGGCCGGCGCGACCGTGCTGAGCAAGGATCAGGTGATGGAGGGCATCGCCAGCATGATTTCGGACGTGCAGGTGGAGGTGACTTTTCCCGACGGCACGAAACTTGTAACGGTGCACCAGCCCATTCGCTGAGTTGGCGGCACGGTTTTTGATCGCGCATCCAAGAAGAAAGTTCCTGGGGAGTGTTCCATGTCGAGAGTGATTGCCGCAAACTTCATAATCATTGCCGGTATCGGGAGCGCACAGGCGCATCCGCATGGCCATAGTGAACTCCCGCTGATGGAGATGCTTCTTCACATGGCCCGTTGGGAGCATCTGGGGCTGGCGCTTCTTGCGGGCGTGGTTGCGGGACTCACGGTCTGGACCCTGAGGGGCAAGCATCGCGACCGCAAGGTGTGAGCTTACGGAGGAGGGGAACATGCGCCTGGGCGTGATCACCATATGCCTCTTCGGCGGGTTTCTTGCCCTCCAGAATGACAAGGCGGGCGCGCATCCGCATTCACCATTCGGCGACAGGTCGGCGTCAAACCGGGATCACTTCATCCAGCTTGGCGAGGCGGTGCACGGTGGCTTCGGCCCGCTGATTGCGCTTGGCATCCGCATCGGTGACGACGCGATGAAGACACTGGGCGCGGGGCCGCGCCAGTTGGACGTGACCTACCATTCCGGTCCGCAGGCACCATGTCCCTGTATTGTTGATGGCGTGATGATTGTCACCACTGCTTCGCCCGGCCAGGGCGCGCTCCGCGTCTCTTCGGAGCCGGCTGGCGCGGCGGAGCATGGGCGTATCGTGTTCCTCCACAAGCGGAGCGGCAGGCGGCTGGAATACGTCATACCGCTCGGTGTTGCCAGACTTGTGGCGGAAGGGCTGAAGGGTGACCCCGAGCGGCGCTGGAGCGTCATCATGGACGCGCCCGAGGCCGGCCTTTTCACCAAGCGGTTTCTGGACTGAACACGGAGGAGATGCGCGCATGGCAGGCGGATTGAAGCTGGCGGATGGCGGCCTGGTGCCGGGCGAAATCATCCCCGCCGAGGGCGATATCGAGATCAACGCCGGGCAACCCTCCGTGAGCCTCATCGTCGCCAACACCGGCGACCGGCCGGTGCAGGTGGGCAGCCACTACCATTTCTTCGAGACCAACGAGGGGCTCAGCTTTGACCGGCAGCAGGCGCGCGGCATGCGGCTTGATATTGCATCCGGGACGGCGGTGCGGTTTGAGCCGGGGCAGAGCCGCGAGGTGCGGCTGGTGCCGCTGAGGGGTGCGCGACGGGTGTATGGGTTCCGGGGTGATGTGATGGGTGGACTGTGATACCGCTGGCGATGCCATGCGCCGTCCTTCTCCCCTTGCGGGAGAAGGTGCCCGCCGGATGGCGGGCGGATGAGGGGTCGCGCCGACCCTCCATGTCAAGAAAACCCCTCATCCGCCATGCTTTGCCACGCGCTTCGCACCGCATTACCAACAGGCGCAAAACAGCGCGTTTACCCTTCCAGGTCTGGCAGTCCGAGCGCGTCCATGTTCCACTCCATGCCAAACAGATCACGGATGCCGTCCACGCGCGTCTGCGATTGTCCGGCCGCCTGAATGAGCCGCAACATTCCCTCATGGGGGTTCTTGCCATCCAAAGCCGCGAAGACGACCCCGCGCAGCCGACCATCCCATTCCTTCATCGTCTTGTTGGCGAAGTCCTTCCGCTCCAATCCTCGGTTGGACTCGACGAAGGCGGTGATGGCTTGTGCGTGGCGGGAAGCGCCCGCGAGCATGTGAGCCTCATAAGCCTTCAGATGCCCAGCAGTATCGGGCTTCAGCAGCGGAACGACGTCATCGACGGCCTTCGCGCCGACGAGTTCGATGACGTTCTTCTCGAGCTTCAGCCCGGCCAGCGCCTTGTGACGGAGAGAATAGGCTTCCGTCTTCAGCTTGATCCGATGCCCGTCCTCGAAAGCGATGACATAGCCCTCGATGCCCTGTTCCTGACGCGCCCTCTCGGCGAAGTCGCGGATGTCGATGTCGGTCGCAACGCCGCGAACGACGGGCACGCCGAATTCCGCGCCGACCGCTGCGAGTTCGGCGCTGGTCAGATAGTCGCCAGTCACCATGCGCCGCGCCGCGAGCAAGGTCAGCTCGGTCTTGTCATAGGCGACAACGATGCGGTTCTCGGGCGAGGTGAACTCGAACATTGGCGTGATCCCGCGGGCGATCATCTCCGCGCAGAGCCTCAACGCCTCGGGGGAGGCATGCTTGCGCGCGAATTCTGCCTGCGGCGTCAAGCCCATGCGGGTCATGAACAGCAATTCGCCGTCGACAATTGCCGGGTGGATCATGGAGCCGTCGAGCTTGTCGAAGACGACGTGCGGCCGCGACCAATCGATCGCGTCGGGCTGCTCCTTCTCGCCGAGGTTGAA
>JBOFUS010000159.1:0-1476 GCA_051652685.1 Beijerinckiaceae bacterium | reverse complement strand
GGCGTTCGCCGGAAAGGCGAAGTTCCGGCTGGCCTCTGCGCCACGCGTCACCTGCAGGTAGACAAGGCCTTCCCCGAGATTGTTGCGACGCACAAGCTCGGTCATCACTTCGGAAATCCGCGCCGTTGGCTCCGGAAGCGCAAGGCCAATCTCGCGGACAGAGCGTTCGAGACGCGCCATATGCAGGGCGTTGTCGACAAGCTTGCCATCGATCACGGCCGAGACCTCGTAGATGCCATCGGCGAAAAGAAAGCCGCGATCCATGATCGATATCTTTGCCTCTGCCTGCGGCGTGAACTCGCCGTTGACATAAGCGATGGCTGGTGTGGTCATGGCATCGATCCCTTCAAGCAGACGGTTGCCACCCTCTCGCATGCGTCCTAGCTTCGGGTCCATTGAGCCCGTTATCATTTCCGGAGCAAGCCGATGACCTTTCAGCCGCAGCGGGTGAAGCATCTCGACATTGCCGACGTGAAGCAAGGCATCGCCGATGGCTCGATGCTGGTGATAGACGTCCGCGAGCCACACGAGTTTGCCATGGGGCATATTCCCGGCGCGCTGTCGTTGCCGCTGTCCAGCTTTCATCCTTCCGATATTCCCCAGGCGTCCGGGCGGCGCGTGGTCTTTTCCTGCGCGGCCGGCATTCGCTCCGTTCAGGCGCTGGCGCTGGCGCAAGGGGCGGGTCTGGCGCTGACCGAGCACTACCGCGGCGGCTTCAAAGACTGGTTGATGGCAGGTGAGAGGGTCGAGGAGTGATCCCACCCGCAAGCTCCGGCCTCTGCGCGCATTCATCGCCTTCCAGCCACGGCGCGCGGCGTGCTAATCCAGAACGACAGACACTTACGAGGACACTGCCATGACGATGCACCCGGGCACCATGAAGAAATTCGGCCTCGGCCAGCCGGTTCGTCGCCTCGAGGACGAGCGCTTCATCACGGGTGCTGGCCGCTACACGGACGATATTCATGTCGAAGGAGCGGCCCACGCCGTCATCTTGCGCAGCCCGCACGCCTGCGCCAGCTTCACAATCACGGACATGAAAGCTGCGAAGGCGATCAAGGGCGTGCTCGGCATCTTCACTGCCGCCGACATGAAGGGACTGAAAGGCGTGGCCTGCCAGGCCCCGATGCAGACAGCGGATGGCAAGAAGATGCCGCTGCCGGAATGGCCCCTGCTCTGCAAAGGCGAGGTGATGCATATTGGCGATGCCGTGGCGATGGTGGTGGCGGAAAGCGCCCAGATCGCGCGCGACGCGGCCGAGGCGATTGTGGTCGATTACGTATCCCGACCGGTGACAACCACGATCGCCGACGCCATCAGGCCCGGTGCGCCGCAGGTCTGGCCGGATGCGCCAGGCAACATCGCGTATGACCAGACGCTGGGCAACGCCGACAAAACAAACGCCGCCTTTGCGAAAGCCGCGCGTGTGGTCACGCTGACGGTCGAGAACAACCGCCTCGTCACCAACTACATGGA
>JBOFUS010000158.1:0-9866 GCA_051652685.1 Beijerinckiaceae bacterium | reverse complement strand
CCGGGCGTGACGCCAGTTTGCCATCAGTTCTTCCCGATGCAAAGCGGCCCATTCCCTGACAGGCGACGGGCTGTCGTTGGCAGCCGACCGTCAATGATCTCGCCCGTTTCAATCGAGACGTTGGCGCGATATTCGCCATGGGTCGCGAGGAAATGTGGCGGGGGATGATCCTTGACGAACATCCGGATGGCAATGCCGAAAAACCAAGAAATTGTCGGCATCGCCCGCCCTCAACTGTCCAGAAAACTCCTGAGCTTCCGGCTTCTGCTCGGATGCTTCAGCTTCCGCAGCGCCTTCGCCTCGATCTGGCGGATGCGCTCGCGGGTCACCGAGAACTGCTGGCCGACCTCTTCCAGTGTGTGGTCGGTGTTCATGCCGATGCCGAAGCGCATGCGCAGCACGCGCTCTTCACGCGGCGTGAGCGAGGCGAGTACACGGGTGGTGGTCTCGCGCAGGTTGCTCTGGATCGCGGCATCGATGGGCAGGATGGCGTTCTTGTCCTCGATGAAATCGCCCAGATGGCTGTCTTCCTCGTCGCCAATGGGCGTTTCGAGGCTGATCGGTTCCTTGGCGATCTTGAGAACCTTGCGCACCTTTTCCAGCGGCATCGACAGCTTCTCGGCCAGCTCTTCCGGCGTGGGCTCGCGGCCGAACTCGTGCAACATCTGGCGCGAGGTGCGGACGATCTTGTTGATCGTCTCGATCATGTGCACCGGAATGCGGATGGTGCGGGCCTGATCGGCAATGCTTCGCGTGATCGCCTGGCGGATCCACCAGGTCGCATAGGTCGAGAACTTGTAGCCCCGGCGATACTCGAACTTGTCGACCGCCTTCATCAAGCCGATGTTGCCTTCCTGGATGAGATCAAGGAACTGCAGGCCGCGGTTGGTGTATTTCTTGGCAATCGAGATGACGAGGCGCAGGTTTGCCTTGGTCATCTCGTCCTTGGCGATGCGCGCCTCGCGCTCGCCCTTCTGCACCTGGCCGACGATCTTGCGGAATTCGCTGATCTCGAGACCCGTCTCGGAAGCAAGCGCATGGATCTGGCCGCGCAACTCCTTGATCATCTCCAGTTCGTGGGCGACGAATTCCTTCCAGCCCTTGGCACCGAACTTGGAGACGCGCAGCACCCATTTCGGGTCCAGTTCGCCGCCCTGATAGTGCTTCAGGAACTCCAGCCGGTCGACGCCATGGCTTTCGGCAAGGCGCATCAGCCGGCCTTCCAGCCCGATCAGCTTCTTGTTGATGTCATAGAGCTGCTCGACCAGCGCCTCGATGCGGTTGTTGTTGAGCGAAAGGCTCTTCACATCGGCGACGATGTCTTCCTTCAGCTTCTTTGCCTTGCGCTCCTGCGCGGGCGAAAGCGTCTTGTTCTGCATCCGCTGTTCGACATTCTCGACCTGCAGGCGGCGCAGCTTCTTGTAGTTGTCGGCGATGCCATCAAAGGTTTCGAGCACC
Organism: Beijerinckiaceae bacterium; assembly: GCA_051652685.1. Taxonomy (GTDB): domain Bacteria; phylum Pseudomonadota; class Alphaproteobacteria; order Rhizobiales; family Beijerinckiaceae; genus JADCCX01. The sequence goes on along the minus strand of JBOFUS010000158.1, from coordinate 8,408 downwards.
TTGGGCTTGAGCTCCGCTTCCATGGCGGAAAGCGAGATGCCGCCCTCGAATTCGTCGTCCATGTCGTCGCCGGCCACTTCCGGCGGCGGCGTGTCGCCCTCCATGGCGTCGCGTGGCATTCCCGAAATGGGAGGCATTCCCGGCATTGGCGGAACCGGCTCGGCCAGAGGATCGACCGCGCCTTCCACCTTGGGAACCTGCTTGCCGTCAGGACCGGCATAAGTCGCTTCCAGATCGATGATCTCACGCAACAGCACCTTGGCGGCGTTGAGTTCATCACGCCAGATGATGATGGCCTGGAACGTCAGCGGGCTCTCGCAGAGCCCGGCGATCATCGCCTCGCGTCCAGCCTCGATGCGCTTGGCGATGGCGATTTCGCCCTCGCGCGACAGCAGCTCCACCGCCCCCATCTCGCGCAGGTACATGCGCACGGGATCGTCCGTGCGGTCCATCGGCTCGCGTGCCTTGGGGGCTTCCAGCGCGCCGGGACGCGCGGGGGCCGCAAGTTCGCCACCCTCGGCCTCGTCTTCATCGTCGTCGGCAGCGGCGGCAGCGGGTTTCTTCTCGGTCTCTTCCGTCTCGGCGTTCTCGACGACGTTGATGCCCATGTCGTTGAGCATCGCCATGATGTCCTCGATCTGGTCGGGCGAGAACTCTTGGCTGGGCAGAACCTCGTTCAGTTCGTCCATCGTGACATAGCCGCGCTTCTTCGCGGCCTTGATCATGCGCTTGACGGCGGCCTCTGAAAGATCGAGCGGGGAACCGTCGGGTGTGGCACCCTCTTCCTTCTCGGCGTCTTCCTTGGCGGCGATTTCCTTGGCCATGCATCTCTCCAGCGACGGATCCGACAGTCGAACCCGGGCATCGGGTCACCCCGATGCGAAAAAGCGCCTTGCGCTACGGGAGCGCCCGACGCTTTACCTCAACTCGTTCGGTAAAAGGCGATAGGCCATTGTGCCTTAAGCCTTCCCTAACCATCCAAAACACGTTGCCTGAAAACGCTCAGCAATCCGCGCAAGTCTCCAGCATATGGGTCAGTCGGCCGATGCCCGCAAGCCCCCTTTGACGGGTAACGCGCTGATCTTGAATCAAAATTCGGGCGAGTCTGCCGGGCGGTGGGTGCTGCGGGCGGCGATGCCGGCAGAAGGTGGCGCGTGACCGAAAGCGGATTTGCGTTCGCCGCTCGCGGCTTCCGCCAGCGCATGCTCGGCGAGAGCGAGCGCCGCGCGATCTGATTCGATGTCGCGTTTCAGCTCGAAAAGCCGTTCGGCGGCGCTGTCCGTCATCTTGTCGGCGGGCAGCGTGGAAAGCAGCTGCAGTTCGTCTTCCGCTTCGCGAAACTCGAGCTGGCGCATGAAGTGGTCCATGTATGCGCCGGCGATCCTGAGATCAAAATCATTCCTCAGTGCCGGAAGCTTCTCGAACAGGCGATGGCCGAATTCCAGTTCCCGCTGGCCATCGACGCGTCCGTGCAGGGCATCAAGGCTATCGCCCAGGAACGGATCGAGCGCTTCATAAAGATCGGCCACGCCACTGATCTCGCCAACGTCAATGGCGGCGAGAAGATCGGACAGCAGCCGCTCGAAAGCGACGGAACCAAAATGTTCCGCCTTGTGCGCGCCACGAAACTGCAGCGTGGCAAGCCGTTCGGCGCGTGCCCCGGCAAGCTCTGGAAACTGGACACACAGGCCAAGCAGGAGCCGCTCCAGTACGATCAATCTGGGCGCATTGGCCGCCATCGCTGCCTGTTCTGCGATGGAGAGCTTCAACGCTTCGCGCGGCGACCCTCGCCCTGGCCGCCGGGCACCAGCGCCCTTCTCCCAGAAGAACTGGTTGAGCTTCGTGCGCGCCGAAATCTCGTAGCGACGCTTGACCAGAGGATCGGCGATCTGATCGGTCAGATCACGAAAGCCTTTCTCCAGCATCGCCTGACGGTCCGGCGAACTGACATCGGCCGTGCTGGTCTCCCGCGCCCAGAGCGCTTCGAACAGGCCAACGGCCTGATCCGTCACGGCAGCAAATGCCTCGACGCCCTTTGCCTGGATCAGATCATCAGGGTCCTGCCCGCCCGGCAGGAATGCGAAGCGGAAGGAGAAGCCTGTCTTCAGCGCTGGCACGATGCGGTCGATGGCGCGGTTGGCTGCGGCAACGCCTGCCTTGTCTCCATCGAAGCAGATGATGGGTTCAGGCGCGAACCGCCACAGTGTCGCGATTTGCTCCTCGGTGAAGGCGGTGCCCAGCGTGGCCACCACATGGCGGAGGCCTGCCTGCCAGACGGCGATGGCGTCGAGATAGCCTTCCGTTGCGATCACGGTTCCAGCCTTGAACGCCGCCTCCCTGGCCCGGTGGCCGTTGAAGACAAGGTGGCCCTTGCGGAACAGCTCGGTCTCGGGGCTGTTCAGATATTTCGGCTTTCCTTCCGGATCGAGCACGCGGCCACCGAAGGCCACGACGCGGCCCTTGCCATCCTGGATGGGGAAGATCACGCGGTTGCGGAAACGGTCATAGATGGCGCGGTCATCCTCCGGCTCGATGGCGAGACCCGCGTCGATCAACTGCCGGTCGGTGATGCCCAGCGCCCTGAGATGCCTGACAAGGTTGTCGCGGCCTTCCGGCGCGAAGCCGAAGCGGAATTCGGCTTGGGTGCGCGGCTCGATGCGGCGCTTCTCGATGTAGGCGCGGGCGGCCGCGCCACCCGGCCGGCGCAATTCGGCCTCAAAGAACTTCGCTGCCAATTCGACCACGTCATAGAGATCGTTGCGCTTCTTTTCCTGCTCGACGCTCTCCGGTTGCATCTTCGGCAACTGGATGCCGACCTCCTGCGCCAGCCGCTCGACGACTTCGGGGAAGGCGAGGCCCTCCGTCTCCATGACGAAACGGAAGATGTCGCCGTGCTTCCCGGACGAGAAGTCGTGGTAAAAACCCTTCTGGTCGTTGACGTAGAAGGACGGCGTCTTCTCGGACTGGAAGGGAGACAATCCCTTCCACTCGCGCCCCGACTTCACAAGCTTCACCCGCCGCCCGACCACCGCCGACACCGGCAGCCGGGCGCGGATTTCGTCGAGGATTGAGGGGGGAAAGCGCATCCTGCCTTTTGCACGATCAGGCGGGGGTTGATCAAGGAGATACGTTTGTGTATACGGACAGCACCGAGCATGATCGAACCAATGATCGGAGCCAAGAAAGATCGGCAAGCAGTGGCGGGGTGGTCGTAAGACTGGCGAAGTCTTGCTAAAAAGGTTCAAGAGAAAATGGAATTCGATTGGAATGAAGAGAAAAATAAAAATACTGAAAAACTGAGAGGTATCAACTTCTACGATGCGATCATGGTTTTCAAATCAGAACGTATTGAATGGAGTTCCGACAAGAATGGCGAGAGGCGCTGGGTGACAGTGGGATTTTTGAGAGATCGCCTGATCGCGGTGATCTACACCGTACGCGGTGACAAAATCCGGATCATCAGCGCTCGCCGAGCGAGGAAAAATGAAGAGCGAGCGTATTATAACCGTTACCCTCGAAGAAGTGTTGAGTAGGCCAATCCGCCAGGACTGGTCCAAATTCGACGCCACCACCGAGGAAGACATCGAGCGGCAGATTGCCGAAGACTCTGACCTTCAGGGATTCGAGGATATCGACTGGTCGAAGGCCGTCGCCATCGATGCACCGTCGAAACAGGCGATCTCGATCCGGCTTGATCGGGACGTGCTGGATTACTTCAAGTCCGGCGGTGCCGGCTATCAGGGACGCATCAACCGCGTTCTGCGCCATTACATGGAAGCCAGGCGCAAACCTGCAGCGGAGTAAGGCGCAGGGCATCGAAGGCTCCCCCTTGCCGGAAGTCGCGAACAACGCGAGAAGCCTCGCTCGATGACCACCTTCTCGCCCCAGCAGGACGAAGCCCTCGTCGCCGTCGACCGCTGGCGGAAGGACGCGGCGAAGGGGCGCGCGCCGCAGCTTTTCCGCCTGTTCGGCTATGCCGGCACAGGCAAGACGACGCTCGCGCGGCACATCGCGGAGGGTGTCGACGGCGAGGTGAAGTTCGGCGCATTCACCGGGAAGGCCGCCATGATGCTGCGCGCCAAGGGCTGCAACGAGGCGACAACCATCCACAGCCTGATCTACCGCTCGCGTACCGAGGATGACACCGGCGAGCCGAGTTTTGCCATCAACCGCCAGTCGGATGTAAAGAAGGCCGATCTCGTCATCATCGACGAATGCTCGATGGTGGACGAGGAACTCGGCCGCGACCTGCTGTCGTTTGACGTCCCCGTGCTGGTGCTCGGCGATCCGGCGCAGCTGCCTCCGGTCAAGGGCGGCGGCTTCTTCACCGATCAGGAGCCCGATGTCATGTTGACGGAGGTGCACAGGCAGGCACGCGACAACCCGATCATCGCCATGAGCATGAGGATCCGCGAGGGCGAGCGGCTGGAGCCTGGAATTTATGGCGAAAGCCGCGTCCTGCGGCGCGGCGACATGAACAAGGAGGACATGGCGAACCTCGTGCTCGCCAGCGATCAGGTGCTGGTTGGCCGCAACAAGACGCGAAGGGATTTCAATGCGCGCATGCGGGCGCTGATGGGCCGCACCGACCCGATGCCCGTTGCCGGCGATCGCGTGGTCTGCCTTCGGAACAACAAGAGCAAAGGGCTGCTCAACGGTGCGACCTTCACCGTGAAGGCCGTGGCCTCCGCCAAGTCAGGGCTCGTGACGATGCGGCTCGACCCGGACGATGTCTCGGCGCTGAACGTCAAGGTGTCGGTGCTGCCGGAGTTTTTCCTGGGTCAGGAAGAGGCGCTGCCCTGGAAGGTACGCAAGGAGTCGGATGAATTCGACTATGGTTTCGCGCTCACCGTGCACAAGGCGCAGGGCTCGCAATGGGACAAGGTGGTGCTTTTCGATGAAAGTTTCGCATTCCGCGAACACCGGGAGCGCTGGCTTTACACGGCCATCACACGGGCGGCGGAAAGCGTCGTGATCGTGGTATAAAACTGGCCTGGGCGGCCCGGTCCCGCGCCGGAAGGGCTCGCGGGACCGCAGCTTTTCGTCTGGCCCCGGTCAGTCATGGATGTTCAGGCACCCGTGACGGACTGGATGGCGATCATGATGGGCACAAGGGCGGAAACCGCGCCCATGACGCTGATGACGATGTCGCGGACAAGACCGATCCGGCGGCGGCTGGTCTCGCTCGGATCCTTGCGCAGCAAGTGCTGGCGTTCGATCTTCTGTGCATTCATAGTGCCGCGCATCGGGTGACCATTGTAACGGGGCTCGGCATGAAAGTCCTGGGTGATCTGGAGATTGCTGTTGGTGCGCATTGGTCTGTTCCCTTCGGTTCGTCTGTTTCAACTGGCCCTTGGGTCGTATAATGCCGCAACTTTTTCTTCATTCAATCGACTGGTCTAATCTCACCTAACAGCTGCAATTGTAGCGAGTTAATGCGTGCAAATTGAAAATGATTATCGTCGATTAAGCTGAAATTGCTAACGCGCCAGCGAAGCCGGAAGGCGCGTCAAACGGCGTCGAAATCCAGCACAAGCTCCGGCGTTGTTGGCCGCGCCTGGCAGGCGAGGATGAAGCCCGCTTCAAGTTCCCAGGCTTCGAGGGAATAGTTCACGGCCATATCGGCTGCGCCCACCACCACCTTGCAACGGCAGGTGCAGCACATGCCGCCCTTGCAGGAGAAGGGCAGGTCCAGGCCCTGCCGCGCGGCGGCGTCGATGAGATTTTCATCGGATGTCAGCAGATCGAATGCGACGCGCCGGCCGTCGATGGCGGCGGTGATCCGCGCTAACCGGAGCGCCTCGACGACCTCTGCTGCAGCGCGATGATCCGTGCGTTTTGGAGCCGCCGTGAAGAGCTCAGAGCGGATGCGCTCTGCCGGCAGTCCCAACGCCGGCAGCGCCGCGCGTGTGGCTTCAATCATTCCTTCTGGCCCGCAGACCAGCGCCTCGTCGAAGCTGGCGAAATCCACCAGCCGCGCGCCCAGCGCCTGCAGCTTGTCGCCGTCGATACGGCCAGACAGCAGTACCGCATCCTGCGCCTCGCGGGACATGATGTGGATGACGCAGAGGCGGCCGAGATGGCGGCTCTTCAGATCCTCGATTTCCTCGGCGAACATCGCTGAAGCCGTCGCACGGTTGCCGTAGATCAGCGTGAAACGGCCCTTCGCATCGCTGTCGAGATGGCTCGCCATGATCGACAGCACCGGAGTGATGCCGGAGCCCGCGGCGATGCCCAGGAGATTGCGGCTGACACCCTCCAACGGCGTGAAGCGGCCCGCAGGCGGCATGACGTCGAGGATATCGCCGGCCTTCAGAACCGTGTTGGCGAAGGTCGAGAAAGCGCCGCCCTTCACCCTGCGGATGCCGACCCGCAATGTCCCCTGGGCAGGCGTCGAGCAGATCGAATAGGAGCGCCGGATATCCTCATTGTCGATGTCCGCGCGGAGCGTCAGGTATTGGCCGGGCAGAAAGGCGAATGCTTCCTTCAGCTGCGTCGGGACATCGAACCGAAGCGACACGCTGTCGGCCGTCTCGCGGCGAACCTCGGCGACGGTGAGGTGATGAAACCGGCTCATGGGCCTCTCAGATGCATTTGAACGCGTCGAATGGCTCGCGGCAGACCTCGCAGCGCCAGAGCGCCTTGCAGGCCGTCGCGCCGAACTCGCTGATCTTCGCTGTCGATGCTGATCCGCAGCGTGGGCAGGCCGGCGACTCTTCCTCTCCGAAAAGCGCGCGCCGCGAAGCCTTGGCGGCAGGCGGAGCGATGCCATAGGCGGCGAGCTTGGCGCGGCCAGCCTCGCTCATCCAGTCCGTCGTCCAGGCTGGCGAGAGCACCGTCCTCACGCGCGCTCCGGGGAAGCCCGCGCGGGAGAGCGCAGTCGCGACATCAAATTCCATGACCTTCGTGGCCGGGCAGCCGGAATAGGTGGGCGTGATATCCACCTCGATCTCGCCGTCCTCCGCCACGCGTACGTCACGGATAACGCCGAGATCGTCGAGCGTAAGGACAGGGATTTCGGGATCGGTAACAGTGGCAACGGCGGCAAGCGCGCGCTCTTCCTTCTCCCTCGGGAGAATGTGCAGTGTTTTGTCAAGAATTGCGGAGGCGGTCGGATGAGGGTTGGCTCCACGGTCGAGGTGACCCTCATCCGTCATGCTGCGCATGACACCTTCTCCCGAGGGAGAAGGAGGGGCGTAGCCGGCACTCACCAGACCGCTCCTGGATGGGTGCGATGGACCGACTGCATCTCGGCAAGTAGCAGCGACAGGTGCTCCGAATGGAGCCCGTCCCGCCCGCCCGACTGCTGGTATCCGGCTTTCGGCGCTTGAAGCGTCGCCGCTGCAAGTATCCGCTCCAGCGCTTCGTCATAGTCAGCACGAAGCGATTGCGGATCGGGCAGGATTCCCTGACTGATCAGAGCCGTATCCCAAGCATCGACAGCGAAGAGCTCGCCGGTATAGGCAAAGAGCTCATCAAGGGCGTCCTGCGCGCGCCTCCGGCTCTCATCCGTGCCATCGCCCAGCCGGATCACCCATTCGCCGGCGTGGCGGAGATGATAGGCCATTTCCTTTTCAGTCTTGGCAGCAATGGCGGCGAGCGTTGCATCTGAAGACCGGGCAAGCGCCATAAAGTAAGGCGCGGCGAATGCGGCATAGAGCAGGTGCCGGACCATGGTGAAGGCGAAATCGCCATTCGGCTGCTCGGCCAGCAGCAGGTTTCGATACTCCCGGTCGGAACGAAGGTAGGCGAGTGCATCCTCGTCGCGGCCCTTGCCCTCGATCTTGCCGGCGTAGTCGTAGAACATCCGCGCCTGACCGATGAGATCAAGGCCGAGGTTTGACAGTGCGATGTCCTCTTCCAGCGTTGGCCCGCGCGACGCCCATTCCGAAAGACGGTGGCCGAGCACGAGCGCGGTGTCGGCGAGGCGCAGCGTGGGGATGAGGAGCGCAGGGTCTTGTTGCTCTGCTCGCAGCGCGTCGCTCACATATGCCCCACGTCGTCAGGGACCTCGTAGAAGGTCGGGTGGCGGTAAGGTTTGGACGCCGTCGGCTCGAACAGCATCTCCTTCTCCGAAGGGTCCGATGCAGCAATCAGCTTCGACTGGACCACCCAGATCGACACGCCCTCACCCCGCCGCGTGTAGACATCCCGTGCCATCTGCAGCGCCATCTCGTCATCTGCCGCATGCAGCGAGCCGACGTGCTTGTGGGAGAGGCCTGCCCTTGGGCGGATGAAGACTTCGTAGAGGGGTATCGCGGGGTTGGTTCTCGCGGGATCGGTCATAGTGATCATTCCGCCGCCGAAAGATGGGCGGAACGACCAGCAGTTGCGGGTGGAAGCGGTTTTCCGTCCTGACGGTAGATGTCGATGGCCTCTTCGACGATCTCGCAGAGTTCATCAAAGAC
>JBOFUS010000157.1:0-1877 GCA_051652685.1 Beijerinckiaceae bacterium | reverse complement strand
TCACATCGTCAAGATGATTGATGGTCGTGAAAGGCATCCGGTCCATTGCATGTATCTCCGCCGTTCTTTGGTGGGGCCGTGGCGGCTAACACGTTTCTTGCGAGCAGAACAAATCAGCTTCGGTGATTTCCGGCATCACGGGAATGCACTTCCGGTCAAGCCTGCGGTGCCCAGCGGCCTCCTTCTCCCTTGCTTGAGAAGGTGCCTGCCGGATGGCGGGCGGATGAGGGGAATGGCGAAAGCCATCCACAGGGTCCGCCTGCCTTGACGACCGAAAGCTTGCTCCGCGAGACCCCTCATCCGACCCTCGCTCATGCGAGGGCCACCTTCTCCCGCAAGGGGAGAAGGAAAACGCCCCCAGCCCTCCAGATCGGAGCCTGACCCATGCCCACCCGCATCCCCCGCGCCGCCTACGCTGCCATGTTCGGCCCCACCACCGGGGACCGCGTGCGGCTCGCCGACACTGACCTGATCGTCGAGGTGGAGCGCGATCTCACCGTTTATGGCGAGGAGGTGAAGTTCGGCGGTGGCAAGACGATCCGCGACGGCATGGGGCAGGGACAGGCAACGAGGGCCCAGGGTGCGGTCGACACCGTGATCACCAATGTGCTGATCATCGACCACTGGGGCATCGTGAAGGCCGATGTCGGCCTCAAGGGCGGGCGCATCGTGGCCATCGGCAAGGCGGGCAACCCCGACACGCAGCCGGGCGTCGATATCATCATCGGGCCAGGCACCGACGCGATTGCCGGCGAGGGCAAGATCCTCACGGCCGGCGGCATTGACACCCATATTCACTACATCTGCCCGCAGCAGATCGACGATGCGCTGATGAGCGGCATCACCACCATGCTCGGCGGCGGCACCGGCCCCTCAACCGGCACCAACGCCACCACCTGCACGCCGGGTCCCTGGCATCTGGAGCGCATGATCCAGGCGGCGGAAGCGTTCCCCATGAACCTCGCCTTTGCCGGCAAAGGAAATGCCTCGTTGCCCGCCGGCCTCATCGAGCAGATCGAGGCAGGAGCCTGCGCCCTCAAGCTGCACGAGGACTGGGGCACGACGCCGGCCGCCATCGACAACTGCCTCGCGGTCGCGGACGAATACGACGTGCAGGTGATGATCCACACCGACACGCTGAACGAAAGCGGCTTCGTCGATGATACGATCCGTGCCTTCAGGGGCCGCACCATCCATGCGTTCCACACGGAAGGTGCGGGCGGCGGCCACGCGCCGGACATCATCAAGGTGGCGAGCCTGCCGAACGTGCTGCCGTCCTCCACCAACCCCACGATGCCCTACACCGTGAACACGCTGGAAGAGCACCTCGACATGCTGATGGTCTGCCATCATCTCGACAGCTCCATCCCCGAGGATATCGCCTTCGCCGAAAGCCGCATCCGCAAGGAAACCATTGCGGCGGAAGATATCCTGCACGACATGGGCGCGCTCTCCATCATGGCGTCGGACAGCCAGGCCATGGGCCGGGTCGGCGAGGTGATCATCCGCACCTTCCAGACCGCCCACAAGATGAAGGGCCAGCGCGGCAAGCTTCCTGAGGACACGGCCGGCGCGGACAATTTCCGCGTCAAGCGCTACATTGCCAAGGTGACGATCAACCCCGCCATCGCCCATGGCCTCTCGGCGCATGTGGGCTCCGTCGAGGTCGGCAAGCTGGCGGACCTATGCCTCTGGTCGCCGATGTTCTTTGGCGTGAAGCCCGATCTGGTGATCAAGATGGGCACCATCGCCGCCGCCGCCATGGGAGACCCCAACGCCTCCATCCCCACGCCGCAGCCGGTGCACTACCGGCCGATGTTCGGCGCTTACGGCAAGTCGCTCACGCGCTCATCGGTGGTCTTCGTGTCGGAAGCTGC
>JBOFUS010000156.1:0-10718 GCA_051652685.1 Beijerinckiaceae bacterium | reverse complement strand
GCGTCGCTCAACCCGCGCTGGCGGGTGAGCGACATCATCGCCGAGCCGATCCGTGCTTTCTCGCTGCTGAACAGCCAGAAAGATGTCAACGACCGCGTCGGCGAGTTGCTGACGCTGGTGGGGTTGTCGCCGCTGGATGGCGTCAAGTTTCCGCACCAGTTTTCCGGTGGCCAGCGCCAGCGGGTCGCCATTGCCCGGGCGCTTGCATCCAATGCGGAATTCATTGTCTGTGACGAGCCGACATCGGCGCTCGACGTTTCGGTGCAGGCGCAGATCCTCAACCTGATGCGCGACCTGCAGGACCGTCTGGGGCTGACCTACCTCTTCATCAGCCACAATCTCGCGGTCGTGCGCCACATGGCGAGCACCATCGGCGTGATGTACCTCGGCCGACTGACAGAGGTTTCGGCGGCGAAAGAGATGTTCCTTGCGCCGCGCCATCCGTACACGCGCATGCTGCTGGATGCAGTGCCCGATCTCGGCATGTCAGGCCGCGCACGCACGCCGGTTCAGGGCGAAATACCCTCGCCTATCAATCCGCCAACAGGTTGCACCTTCCACCCGCGCTGTCCGCTGGTCATGGATCGTTGCCGCGCGGAAGCGCCCAAGCCGATCTCCGGCGTCGCTTGCCATGCGGTAGAAGAGGGCCGCGTGATAGATACCGGGGTAAAGCGCTTCGCCTGACACTGTTGCCGGTATCGACGGTTATTCGTCCTCGCCGAAGCGGTTCGCCACGAGCGCCGCGATGGCGTCCATCGCCGATACCGCGTCTGGCCCTTCTGCTGCCACAATGATTGTGGTGCCGATGCCGGCTCCGAGCGTCAGAATGCCCATGATTGATGTTCCGCCCACCGTCTCACCGGCACGCGTGACTGTGATCCGTGCCTGAAAGCGCTCGACGCATTGCACGAACTTGGCCGTGGCGCGGGCGTGCAATCCCTTGCGGTTAACGATGGGCAGTTCGCGAACCAAGGCGGCTGATGCTTCGCTGTCCGCCACCCCGTCCGTCATGACCCGCCCTACTTTCCCGCCAGCACCCGGCTTGCGACGTTGATGTACTTCCGTCCCGCGTCCTGCGCCTGAATGACCGCATCCGCGAGGCCGACCTCGTCACGCACCGAGGCGAGCTTGATCAGCATCGGCAGGTTGATCCCGGCGACAACCTCCACATTGGAACCGTTCATTGCCGAAATTGCAAGATTGGACGGCGTACCGCCGAACATATCGGTCAGCACCACGACACCGTCCCCGGTGTCGACGTGGTGAATGGCATCAACGATGTCCTGGCGTCGGCCATCCATGTCATCGTCGGGATCAATGGTGATCACGCCGATCTGAGATTGCGGACCAACGACATGCTCCAGCGCTGACCTGAACTCGCAGGCCAGTCGTCCGTGGGTGACGAGAACCATTCCAATCATCGGGATATCATCGCCGCAACCACAAGGGGTGCGCCTTCTCGAGCATGGTCATTTGCTGCACTTGCTCAGAACATTCAAGGGTCGGAGTCGACATTTCACTAAAATGGACCAAGAAGTCCACTGAAATAAGGCCATAAGGCGAACAAGTGGTTGGCGGCGTTTCCATCGGCCGCCAGCACGCAGTGCGGAACCGCGAGATCCAGCAGTGTCATCTGCGCACGCAAGGGATCAGGATGGCGATCAGGAGGCGCGTCGCCCAGCGTGATGGCGGCGCGGATGACAACGGCTTCCAGCGACGGTGGGCGGACGATGCCGAAACCCCGGCATTCCAGCAGTCCCGCGATCCGGGGGTGGGGCCGCGCCACGAGCCTGTCATGGTGCCGCTCGAGCAGTACCCGGTCATCCGCTACCAGCCGAACCGGGCCATGGGGCCAGGCCGACAACAGGCGCGCCGCAAGCATGGACTTGCCAGCTCCCGAACTGCCGAGCACCAGCAGCCCTGTTTCCCCCAGTGCCAGCGCAACACCATGGATATTCAGGCGGCTGGAGCCAGCACTCGCCGGGTTCAAGCCGCACTATCCGCAGCTGGAAGGACCACGCGGAAGCAAGCTCCCGTCCCGGACTCGCTGTCCTCGACGCTGATCGCCCCGCGATGTGCCTCGATGATCTGGCGTGAGATCGACAATCCGAGTCCGGAGTTCTGGCCGAAGCCATGCTCCGGTGGCCGATCCGTGTAGAAGCGCTCGAAGATCCGCTCCCGCGCATGCTCCGGCACGCCCGGCCCGTTGTCCTCGACTGTGGCGACCACATTGCTGCCGATCCGCGCGAGCGTCACGCGGATATCGCCTCCCTCGGGTGAGAATGAGCGGGCATTGTCAATCAGGTTGGTAAAGACCTGGCCGAGCCGGCTATCATGGCCAGTGACGTAGAAGCTGGTTTTCAGCCTCTGGTTTCTTGTCGCAGCCAGTTTGGTTGCAGCCGGTTTGGGGCTGGCCGGCTTGCGGATATCGAGCCGCACCCGGGGGGCGCCGGGGGCGGCGGCATCGTTCAACATCGTCGTCACTGCGGAAAGCAATGCTGCCATATCCACGGCGGTTGCATCGCCGCGCGCCAGCTCGGCATCGAGCCTTGACGCATCGGAGATGTCACTGATCAGCCGATCAAGCCGCCTGACGTCATGCTGGATGACACTGAGGAGACGTTTGCGGGCGTCGTCGGTCTTGACGAGCGGCAGCGTTTCGACAGCGCTCCTGAGCGAAGTAAGCGGATTCTTGAGCTCATGGGCCACATCCGCCGCGAAGCTTTCGATCGCAGCGATGCGGTTATACAGCGCGTTTGTCATGTCGCGCAGCGCACCGGAAAGATGGCCGATTTCGTCGCTGCGGTGGGAGAAATCCGGAATCTCGTGGCGTGTCTTGATGCCGCGCCGGACGCGCTCTGCCGCCACTGCCAGCCGTTCCACCGGCTTGGCGATGGTATTCGCCATCATCAGTGACACCAGCGCCATGACGGCAAAGATGGCCCCGAAGACGATGAAGATGTTGAGGCGCTCTTCCGCAATCACTTCGTCGATGTCGCCGTCCTGCGTCGTCAGTTCAAGCGCGCCCCTTACGGCCCTGAGACGCTGGATGGGAAAAGCGTAGGTGATGATGGTGTCGCCTGCCGCCGTGATGCGGACGACCGGGACGCTGACGCCGCCCAGCGCCCTCTGGATCTCGCTGCGGGCGCGGCTGTTTCCAGGGTCGTCGGATGGCGCAAGGCCTGTGCGGCCGAAGCGCCGCTTCCAGGATGACCAGGATCGTTCAAACAGGGGTGCTTCCCCGGCAGTTGCCGGCACGTTGAGGCGGGTGATGTCCCCCCGGCCATAGAAGGCGCGCGTGTCCAGCAGCGTAGCGCCGTCGCGGTCATAGATGCGCGCCCTCAGCTGTGTCGGTGTAATGAGGCTGCGCAGCACAGCGGCTGCACGTTCCGGGTCAAGCGAGAACTGGAGCGCTGTTGCTGGATCCTCGACGGCTGTTTCGCCGACCTGCAGTTCAAGCAGCTTGTCGGCATCGAAGGTGATGCCCTCACCATCAACAACAGCCGTACCGGCCAACGCGGCGGCAATGATCTCGCCCTGCACCTTCAGGCTCTGGATGCGCGAGTCGATCACGCTCAGCCGGGTCTGGTTCAACCACAGGAAGCCCAGCAGCAGTGCCACCAGCCCGAGCATGTTCACGAAGAGGATGCGGCGCACGAGGCTGGAGCCGATCAGCGTACCGAAAGCGCGCGAAATCCGGCGGGAAAACGCCCGCCCGGCTGGGAACCCGCGCCGAACGGCCTCGCGGCCCAGATCGGCCGGCGTCACGGTCTTTCCGTTCCGGGTTCGATCCAGCATCGGTATGGGCACCTCCGGTCGCCGCCATCAGTCTAGCGCGGAACGGTATGCAAGTCCCGGCACCTTGTGGCGAAATCAGGGCAACCCGTCAGCCGCGCCCGACGAAGGGCATCTTGGTGGCCATGATCGTCACGAACAGCGCATTGGCGTCGAGCGGCATGTTTGCCATGTAAAGGATGGTTTCGCCCACATGCTTCACGTCCATCAGCGGCTCGACGCGGATGGAGCCGTCAGCCTGCGGCACGCCCGATGCCATCTTCATCGCCATCTCGGTTGCAGCATTGCCGATATCGATCTGGCCGACGGCGATGTCGTACTTGCGGCCATCCAGCGCGGCGGATTTCGTCAGGCCCGTGACAGCATGCTTGGTTGCCGTATAGGGCGCGGAATTGGGACGCGGTGCATACGCCGAGATCGAGCCGTTGTTGATGATGCGACCGCCCATGGGCGTCTGCGCCTTCATCACGCGAAAGGCCTCCTGCGTGCAGAGGAAAACGCCGGTCAGGTTGATATCGACGACCGCTTTCCACTGTTCAAAGCTCAAATCCTCGAGGTTGATTGGTGGCGCGCCAACGCCAGCGTTGCTGAACACCAGATCGATGCGCCCGAAAGCTGCCACCGTTGCATCGAAAGCCGCGCGGACGTCGTCGGGTCTGGCAACATCCCCCGCCGACACCAGTGTTTTCGCGCCGAGCGCTTCAGCTTCCTTCGCGACGGCTTCCAGCGGTTCCCGACGACGGCCGACGAGCGTGATGGCGTAACCGGCTCCCGCCAGCGCCAGCACTGCCGCGCGGCCCACACCGCTGCCGGCTCCCGTGATCAAAGCAACTTTCCTCATCGACACGCCTCCCGTTGACGCGTCGGTTCGCCCATGCGTTAGGCTCGGCGCGTGTTTTCCTCAGGAGTGTCCATGCCCCTCGACGCCGCCGCCATCAAGACCCTTGAGCAGGTGACCACCGCAACGCTTACCACCGTGCTGTTGAAAAAGGGCCTGCGCAATGTCTGGCTGCGCCACGCTCGCCCTATTCGCACGGGCCAGAAGCGCGTGGTTGGCCCTGCCTTCACGCTTCGCTTTGTACCTGCGCGCGAGGATCTCGCAACGCCCGAAAGCTGGTCGTCGCCAAAATCCACCCGCGCAGCGATCGAGGCAATGCCGGAAGGCTGCATCGCGGTGGTGGATGCCATGGGTATCGCGGATGCCGGCATCTTCGGCGACATCCTCACCGCGCGGATGGCGAAACGCCGGGTGGCTGCCCTCGTCAGCGACGGCGTGGTGCGTGATCTCTCGGGCGTGCTGTCAACGGGGCTGCCGATCTGGTGCCAGGGTGCGGCAGCGCCGCCGTCGGTCGCCGGCCTCACCTTCGTCGACTGGCAGCAGCCGATCGCATGTGGCGGCGTTGCGGTGTTTCCGGATGATATCGTTGTTGCCGATGACGATGGCGCGGTCCTGATCCCGCAGGCGCTGCTCGATGACGTACTCAAGTATGCACCCGAGCAGGAGCGCATGGAGGCCTGGATCATGGGCGAGGTGGAGAAGGGTGCGGCGTTACCGGGGCTCTACCCCATGAACGCGGAAACCAGGGCGCGCTACGAGGCGGAGCGCGGCTGATCGCGCTCAGGCCGCCTTCAGCTCGGCGATAAACCGGCTGACGTCGCGCTCAAGATCATGCGCGGCACCGGAAATCGAGGCTGCAAGCACGGCGACATCGCCCGATGTCTCTGAAGCGACGGAGATCGCATCGTCGAGTTCTTCCAGCGCACGCGCCCCTCCGGCCGATTCGCCTGCGAGTTGCGACATGGAGTAGGCGACCTCTCCGACGCCGGCCTGCTGAGCCTGCACCGAGCCTGACAGCGTAACGGCGAAGTCCTTTACCTTCGCCAGCACATATCCAACATCGTCGACGGCGGCAGACGTTTCGGCACAACCGGTCTGGATGGCAGCGATCTGGGCCGCAATTTCCCGCGTGGCCGACGATGTCTGATGGGCAAGTGCCTTGATCTCGGCGGCGACGACCGCAAAGCCGCGTCCCGCCTCTCCGGCGCGTGCGGCTTCGATCGTCGCGTTCAGCGCCAGCAGGTTGGTCTGGGCGGCGACGCTGTTGATCAGGTCGATAATCTCGGTGATGCGCTGGGCAGATGTGGCAAGCTCGCCCATTCTCTGGCGCGCGCTCTCGGCTCTGGCACCCGCATCATCGGCGACCGCCCGTGCGGTTTCCGTTTGCGCCGAGATTTCCTGAAGCGCTGCCGACATTTCGTCTGCCGATGCCGCAGAAGATGCAACCTGGGCTGATGTGGCACCGGCCGCCGCATTGGCAAGGGATGAACGCTGGCGGACGTCGCTGGTCATCTGTTGCAACTGCGCTGAAGCGGAATTGAGCTGTTCGGCGGCAGCGATGACGGAACTCAGGGTCATTGCCGCGGCGGTGTTGAAGCGTTGCGTCGATACCTCTACCTTTGTCGCGCGTTCGGTTCTCTCCATTGCGTTGTCGAGTTCCCGCGTCGTCATCGCCTGTCGTTCAGCGATCGCCTTGCGGAAGACGTCAAGCGCACGGGCCATCGCGCCCAGTTCATCTCTGGCCTTGAGGCCGGGGATCGTGACGGCGGCGTTGCCACGCGCGATCTCCTCCATCGCACCCCTGAGGCGTGTCAGCGGGGCCGTGACGGAGCGTGCAATCATCAGGGCCACCATCAGTCCCGACAGGCCGACCACGACAATGGCGATCAGGATCTGGACGGACGCATCGCGCCGGGCACGTGCCGCTTCCAGCGTCTTTTCCTCGACACGGGCCTCGAGTGCCCGGCGAAGTTCGATAATCAGCGCTTCCGCCTTCAGAAAATCGCCCTCGTTTCTCTGGACGCGGGAGTATTGATCACGCGCGGCGGCACGCCAGGCCTCATAGATGGTGTCGTAGCTCTCGATGTCCCGCTTGAATGCCTCGGCTGCCTCGCCTTCCGCATTCAATGCAAGCGCGCGGGATGCTCGGCTGAGCTCGATGGCGAAGGGTCCCTCGAAGGCTGTGTCCAGCGTCAGGGTCATCAGATGCTCGGCCTTGCGCATGCCGGCGACGGCGGACGACAGTCGCAGGATCCATTCGCTTGAATCATCCGACAGCGTCATGCGGACGCGGCGTTCCAGCGCGGCACCTGCTTCCTCGAGCTGGAGCAGGAGTCCCTGAGCGCGGGTGTATCCAAGCTCTTCCTGTTTCTTGAACGTTTCAAGCAGCTTCGACCGGAGTTCTGACAGCGTGTCCTTCAGGTCTTTCAGCGCGACCGGGTGGTCGCGGGTAACCCCATCTGCTTCCAGCAATTGCCTTGCAACGACCAGTCGTTCGAAGGTGTGGGAAAGAACCGTCTGACGGTCTTCCAGCCGCGTGAGGGCGTACTCGCGTTCGGCGACGCGGGTGGCAAGCAGCTCTTGCCAGACGCTGTCGAGCTTCTGTCGCGACAATGCAACATCGCGCTGGGCTTCGCCCCGCTCGTCATCTTTTGCCCGGATAAGTTGTGCAATACCCCCAACGATGGCAATCCCGACCAATCCAACAACAGCAACTGCGAGAATGCGGACGCGAACGCCCGCGAAATTGAATAAGCCAAGGGTTCTTGTTGGCTTCGCTGCAGGTCTACCATCAGTCATAATCAACTCAGGGTTGTTATCGGGTTTATACTACAGATATTACAGTTAATATTTTGTATAGAATGCGGCTTGACTTGCATCGGGACCGGGCGACGGAAGGGCTGCAGACGTGTTCTCCGATGCGGGCTCGACAGCCGGCTTTTTGTCGTTAAGCTTGCTCCCAGCCAAGGAGCAGCCGCATGTCCAAATACACGCCGCCCACCTCATTTGCCGATGTCTCATTCGATCTTGTGCGCGATTTCGTTGCCGCCCGCGCGCTCTGCACTCTGGTGGCGGTGACGCCCGTTGGCCTTATCAATGCCCATGCGCCAATCCTGCTGGCGCAGGACGGCGAGGGCGGGTTTTGGCTGGAAGGCCATGTCGCCAAGGCGACTTCCGCCTTCAACGGCCTCGATGTTCCGGTAACGGCACTCGCCATGTTCCAGAAGGAACAGGCCTATGGCTTGCCCGAAGTCGCCCGCGTGGCGGATGCGGAAAGCCCCTGGGGTGCCGTGCATCTGCATGGCAGGCTGGAGATGGTGCGCGATGCGGCGTTCCAGCTTGGCAATATCGAAGCGCTTGCCGATCACCATATGGCCGCGCAGATCCATCCGTGGAACGCGCCGGATTTGCCGGCCGCCTTCAGGGAGGTTCTGGCCGAGAAGACCGTGGGCTTTCGCTTTCACATCGAACGGGCGCAGGCCTGCCATGCCTATGCCGCGAAGGGCGCGGGCCGGACCGATGGGATTGTTGATATCGATCCGCGCGAGTTCACCAGCCCCAATTGCCGGCCGCGCATCTGATCGCAGCCGATCTGGTCAGCGTTCGGTCAGCTTGAACTCGATGCGGCGATTGCGGCGCAGCGCCTCGTCGCTGTCGCCCGTATCGAGCGGCTGAAACTCGCCGAAGCCGCCGGCGAGCAACCGCGTCTCCGGCACGCCGCGGGTAGCCAGATATTTCACGACCGCGATGGCGCGTGCCGCTGACAGTTCCCAGTTGGAGGGAAACTGCGGCGACTGGATAGGCCTGCGATCGGTGTGTCCGTCCACGCGCAGCACCCACACGATATCCGGCGGGATCTCGCGCGACACGTCCAGCAGCACCTGCGCCAGCTTGTCGATCTCCGGCAGCCCTGCCGGATTGAGCTGCGCCTGACCGGGGTTAAAAAGCACCTCCGACGGGATAACGAAGCGGTCGCCGACAACCCGGAACTCCGGCCTTCCCGCAAGGACATTGCGCAGCCGGCCGAAGAAGTCCGAGCGGAAACGCGTCAGTTCCTGCACCCGCTGGGCCAGTGCCACGTTCAGCCGCGAGCCGAGATCAGCAATGCGTGCCTGCGCTTCCTTGTCCTTCTGCTCCGTTGCTTCGAGCGCGTCCTGGACCGCCGCGAGTTGGCGGCGCAGTGCTGCAATCTGTTGATTGAGGATATCGACCTGTGCCGCCGCACGCGCCGTGAGCTGACGTTCTGCCCCAAGCGCCTGCTCAGCGGCATTGGCCCGTGCTGCCCCCCCGGCCCCGACCTCAACCTCGCCCCGCAAGCGGTTCATCTCGCTCTGCGCGCTCTCCAGCGTGGCCAGCAGGCCGGAGAGTGAATCGGCCTGGTTGCGCCCGCCCGCCTTCTCGAGTGCCAGAAGGTCCGTCAGCTCGGCGATCTGGCGATTGAGCTTCGTCAGCGCGTCGTCGCGACCGCTGATGTCCCGCGCCAGAAAATACTGCGACATCATGAAAATCGCGAGCATGAAGACGAACACAAGAACCAGCGTCGACAGCGCGTCGACGAAGCCTGGCCAATAGTCGACCCCCGTTTGTCGGCGACGTTGACGGGCAAGCGCCATCAGCGGCGTTCCTGATCGGCGACGATCCGCGTCAGCAATTTCTTCACGTCCTCGTTGCGGTCGGCCTGGGATTCAACCCAGTCACGGATCTGCTGCTGTTCGGCGCGCATATGCTGCACAAGCTGCTGGATCCCTTCGGCCAGGCTCGCAACAGACTGGTTGGTGACCGCACTTCCCGCCTGGCCCGAAATAAACCTGTTGAGGCGCTCCAGCGTGGCGGAGAGATCGGTGTTGTCGACCGGCGCGCTGTCAGCGGCCGTGGTCGAGAGCCAATCCTCCAGCTCGTTGGAGAAGCGTGTCTGCGCCTGCCCCGCCTGAAGGTCGAGGAAGCCCAGCACGAGGGAGCCGGCGAGACCGAAGAGCGAAGACGAAAACGAGATGCCCATGCCTGCCAGCGGTGCCTGCAACCCCGCCTTGAGCTCATCGAAAAGCAGGGCGGAATCCTTGCCCGTCTGCATGGCACCGATGACATTGCCGACAGAGCTCACCGTTTCCAGCAAGCCCCAGAACGTGCCAAGGAGCCCCAGGAACACCAGCAATCCTGTGAGATAGCGCGATACGTCCCGCATCTCATCCAGCCGCATGGCGACCGATTCAAGCACCGAGCGCAGGGTGGTCGTGGAGATCGTCTGGCGGCCGGCCTTGTCGCCAAGCAGCGTGGCAATGGGCGACAGCAGCGACGGCGTTGATTGCAAAGCAAGATCGGGGCGCGCGCCGCGCAGATCGTTCACCCAGCGCACCTCGCGGAACAACCGGATCACCTGCCACAGCGACAGCAGCACGCCGATAATGAGACAGCCAATGATCAGGGCATTGAGCCCAGGATTGGACATGAAGGCCTTTTGCAGATCCTTGGCAAGAATGAGCAGCAGGAAGCCGACCAGCAGAAGGAAAACCACCATGCGCAGCAGATACCGCCGCGGTGGCGTCAGCCGCAGGGGATCGTAGCCCGGATTGGCGTTGGACAGGTCGATTCGTTCAGCCATGCTTTCCGTCTATACCCCCGCAATGATGACAGAAGGTATGCGCCATGGCGCTGAAGGGCAATCGCCCCTTTAGCTGACGCCCGTCTGCGCCTTCTTCAGGAGTGCGCAGAGCTCTTTATGCATCTGTTCGTTGCCGGCCAGCACATCGCCGGTTCCCATGAAGCCTGTGTGTCCCGTCACGTCAGTGATGTAGCCACCCGCTTCCCGAACCAGGACGGCGCCGGCCGCCATATCCCAGGACTTCAGACCGCGCTCCCAGTAGATATCGAAACGTCCGGCCGCCACATAGGCGAGATCGAGCGCGGCTGCGCCGTAGCGGCGCACGCCCGCCACCTGCGCCATGACCTGTGCCGTCTCCGCAAGGAACAGTTTGTGGTCTCCCCGGCCCAGGTGCGGAACGCCGCACACCACGACCGTTTCCCTGATGTCGGTACGCTGCGCCACGCGCAGGCGCTGGTTGTTGAGGTAAGCGCCCTGGCCCTTCTC
>JBOFUS010000155.1:0-5573 GCA_051652685.1 Beijerinckiaceae bacterium | reverse complement strand
TTCATGCCCTTGGCTGCGAGTTCCTTCAGGTACCAGTTGGTCTTCTCTTCCGAGATCTTGCGGCCACGGGCTTCAGCTTCGGCTGCGGCCTTGAGCAGGCCGTCCTGCGTCGGCTTGTCGAGGCTGGCGAAGGCCGCCTTGTTGACGAAGGTGACGTTGTTGGGGAGCCACGCCTGCGTGTCGTAGAAATGCGTCAGCGTCTCCCAGACCTTGCTGTCATAGCCCGTCGAGCCCGACGACATGAAGCTGTCGGCCACGCCAGTCGCCAGCGCCTGCGGCAGTTCTGCCGCCTGGATGGTGAGTGGCTGCGCACCGACGATCTCCGCGATTCTCGTGGTGCCAAGGTTATAGGCGCGCCACTTGAGGCCGCGCATGTCAGCCACGGTGTTGAGTTCCTTTTTGGCGTAGATGCCCTGCGGCGGCCATGGCACGGCGAAGAGAACCATGAGGCCCTGCTTGTCGAGCGCGGCGGAGATGTTCGCCTTTGACGCTTCCCACAGCTTCTGCGCATCGCCGTAGGACGTGGCAAGAAAGGGCACGACATCGATGCCGAAGATCGGGTTCTCGTTCTCGTGGATCGAGAGCAGCACTTCGCCCAGCTGCGCCTGCCCAGTGGCGACGGCGCGCTTGATTTCCGGCGCCTTGAACAGCGAGGCGTTGCCATGGACCGTGACCGACAGCTTGCCGCCTGTATGCTTCTCCACGTCCTTGGCGAATTCCACAAGATTCTCGGTGTGGAAGTTGCTGTTGGAATAGGCGGCGGGTAGGTTCCATTTCGTCTGCGCCATGGCCGGCACCGCCGTCATGACCAGACCGAAGGCTGCGCCCACCGCTGCCGTCATCATCATCTCTCTGCGCTTCATTGTCTTGCTCCTCCTCGAGCGTCGCTTGGATAATCGAACTCTATCGCCTCAGCCGGGAAACACCAGCTTCGGCAACCACATGACCAGATTGGGGAAAACCGTGACGATGGCCACCGCCACCACCAGCAGGAAGAAGAACGGCAGCGAAGCCAGCGCCACAAAGTTGGAGTCCTTCCCGGACATCGTCTGCAGAACGAACAGGTTGAAGCCCACCGGCGGCGATATCTCCGCCATCTCGACGACCAAAACCATGAAGATGCCGAACCAGACGAGATCGAAGCCCGCTTTCTGGATCATCGGCAACACGACGGCCGTGGTCAGCACGATCATCGAGATGCCATCGAGCGCGGTGCCCAGAATGATATACATCACCGTCAGCACCGCGATCAGCGCGTAGGGGTTGAGTTGCATCGCATCGACCCAGGCAGCCAGCGCATTGGGGATGCCGGTGTAGCCCATCGATTGCTTCATGAACGACGCACCCGCAAGGATCAGCATGATCATGCAGGTGACCTTCACCGTGCCCATCACGCTTTGCCAGAAGCTGTCGCGCGTCAGCAGCCGTTGCCAGCCGGCGATGGCAAAGGACGCCACCACGCCCCAGGCGGCGCATTCCGTCGCCGTGGCCCAGCCGAAGCCGAGGGCCGCAAAGATCAGGATGATCAGCAGCGAGACGGGAATGAGATTGCGCGATTCCCTGAGCTTCTCCCGCAGCGTCGTCGGCGGATCAGCGGGCGGAGCTTTGTCCGGATTGAGGATATGCCAGCCGGCGATGTAGCCGGAGTAGAGCGCCATCACGATGAGTGCCGGAATGAAGCCCGCGAGAAACACCTGGATGATCGAGACGTTGGCCGCCACCGCATAAACCACCATGGTGATCGACGGCGGAATGAGGATGCCGAGCGTACCGGCACCGGCCAGCGAACCCAGCGCAAGCTTCTCGTCATAGCCACGGCGCTTCAGCTCCGGCAGCGCGATCTTGGCGACCGTCGCCGTCGTGGCGGCGGACGAGCCCGAAACCGAGCCGAACAGGCCGCAGGCCAGTACATTCACATGCATCAGCCGGCCGGGAATGCGGTTCAGCCAGGGGGCCAGCCCCCGGAACATCTCTTCCGACAGTTTGGTTCGGAACAGGATCTCACCCATCCAGATAAACAGCGGCAACGCTGCAAGTTCCCAGGAGGCCGCGTTGCCCCAGATGGTCGTGGCAAGCACGGAGCCCGCCGGTATACCACCGCCGACGAACTGCATGCCGACATAGCCGGTGGCAAGCAACGCCACGGCGATCCACACGCCGCCGAGCAGCAGCAGCATGAGGAAGACGAGGAGAACGAGCGAGATCGAGACAAGATCCATGGTGTTCAGACCGCGCTCTGCATGGCTTGCTCGATCAGCTCTTCGGTGGTGCGCGGCTTGGGCTTCTCGTAGCGCGGCAGTCCGCCGGCAAGCACATTCACCAGCTCATCGGCGAGCGCCACCGTCAGCAACACCAGCCCGCCCGCGTATCCAAGCTGCGGGATCCACAGCGGCACCGGAACCACGCCGGTTGCCCGGTCGTTCAGCAGCCAGGAATAGTAGACGAAGTTGCAGGCGTGCCAGGCAAAGAAGCCGATGAAGGCCAGCGCCACCGAGAGCGCGACAATCTCGATGACTTGCTTCTTGCGCCCCGCGAACCGGTCGACCAGCAAACCGACGCGGATCATGTCACCCGATTTGAACGTATGGGCGAGCCCAAGGAACGCCGTTGCCGCCATGCACCATGAGGCGAAGTCATCGCCCGAGGGAATGTTGATGCCCAGCGGCCGCCCCAGCGACAGCGCCATCATCAACAACAGGATCGCAATCAGGAAGAGGCCCGCGAGCCAGCCGGCCGCGAGATACAGCCCGTCCAGTGTCCGCCTGACCAGTTTCAGCAATACAGCCATCGAAGCCCTCCCCGGCCCGACAGGATCGTTGCGCAAACAACCCTGTTCACGCAAGTTAGATGACGCTTGCAACTTGTCAACGAATTATCGATGATATGTCCAGCGCTGATTTCGGGAGGATCGGATATGGGCAGCTGGCAGTTCTGGATCGACAGGGGCGGCACTTTCACGGACGTGATCGGACGCGATCCTTCAGGCAAGCTTCATGCCCGGAAGCTCTTGTCCGAGAACCCGCGCGCCTACCGCGACGCCGCCGTGCAGGGTATCCGTGAACATCTGGGGTTGGCCGCCGGCGCGCCGATCTCCGCCGGCCTCGTGGACGAGGTGCGCATGGGCACGACCGTTGCCACCAACGCGCTGCTGGAGCGCAAGGGAGAGCGCACGGCGCTGGTTACCACGCGCGGTTTCCGGGATGCACTGGAGATCGGCTATCAGGCGCGCCAGAAAATCTTCGCCAAGGCCATCATCAAGCCGGAACTGCTCTATGCCGCGGTCGCCGAGATCAATGAGCGCGTTCTTTCCGACGGCATCGTGGAGAAGCCGCTGGACGAAGCGGGCCTCTGCGCCGCACTGGAAGATCTGAAGGCCAAGGGCTTCACAGCCATCGCCATTGTGTTCATGCACGCTTGGCGCTTTCCCGCGCACGAGAAGCGTGCCGCTGAAATCGCGCGGAGCATGGGCTTCCCGCAGGTATCGGTCAGCCACGAGGTATCGCCGCTGATCAAGCTGGTGGGCCGGGGAGACACGACCATCGTCGATGCCTATCTCTCGCCGATCCTCGCGCGCTACGTGGCGCAGGTGGCGGGCGAGCTGGATATCGAGCGCACCGGCATTCGCCTGATGTTCATGATGTCCTCGGGCGGGCTGACGGCGGCTTCCCTGTTTCAGGGCAAGGACGCCATCCTGTCTGGCCCCGCCGGCGGCATGGTGGGCATGGCGGAGACGGGCAAGAGCGCCGGCTTCGGCAAGGTGATCGGCTTCGACATGGGCGGCACCTCCACCGACGTTGCCCATTTCGACGGCGTCTACGAGCGCGCTTTCGAGACGGAGGTGGCGGGTGTGCGGATGCGCGCGCCGATGATGCTGATCCACACGGTGGCGGCCGGCGGTGGCTCCATCCTGCACTACGACGGCGCGCGGTTTCGCGTGGGACCGGACAGCGCAGGTGCCAACCCCGGACCGGCCTGCTACCGCAACGGCGGACCGCTCGCCGTCACCGATGCCAACGTGATGGTGGGCAAGCTCCAGCCCGAGCTTTTCCCTGCGATCTTCGGCCCCGGCCGCAACGAGCGGCTGGACCGCGCGGCGGTGACGGAGAAATTCGCCTCGCTCTCCAGCGTGATCGGCGCTGGCAAATCCCCCGAAGAAGTAGCCGATGGTTTCATCCGCATCGCGGTCGAGAACATGGCCAACGCGATCAAGAAAATCTCCGTGCAGCGCGGCTATGACGTGACGCGCTATGCGCTGAACTGCTTCGGCGGTGCCGGCGGCCAACACGCGTGTCTCGTGGCCGATGCGCTGGGCATGACAACCATCCTCGTGCACCCGTTCTCTGGGCTGCTCTCGGCCTATGGCATGGGTCTGGCGGATATTCGCGCCACAAGGCAGCAGGCGCTGGAGGCGGCGTTTGATGAGGCTGGCCGCGAGGCCATCACCGCAGCCGGCGAGCGGCTGGGGGCGGATGCTTCAGCCGAAGTGGCCGGACAGGGCGTGCCGGCTAAAACAATCGAGGTCTTCGTCCGCGCGCATATCCGCTATGCCGGCACCGATACCGCGCTGGAGGTGGAGGCGGGGGTTCTTCCTTCTCCCCTTGCGGGAGAAGGTGGCAGGCGGAGCCTGACGGATGAGGGGTTCCCCAGTTCGGAAAGCTCAGCGCGACCCCTCATCCGGCCGGCATCCGCAGTTCTGAACGAAATACTGCACCTTCTCCCGCAAGGGGAGAAGGAGTGGGCGCAGAGCCTCGCCACCCTCAAACATGCCTTCCAGCACGCGCCCCGCCAGCGTTTCGGCTTCATCGACGAGACTAAGACCCTCGTCATCGAGGCCATCTCCGTCGAGGCCGTGGGTGGAGGCGCGCGCTTCAGCGAGGCCGAGCTCGACGTGCTCAAGCGCCCCCTGCCCGCTCCCGCCGAGCGCACGCGCTTCTACAGCGCCGGCGGCTGGAAGGAGGCTTCCGTCTTCACCCGCGACCAGCTCTTTCCCGGTGCTGCCGTGCAAGGTCCGGCACTGATCATCGAGCCGAACCAGACCATCGTGGTCGAGCCCGGCTGGCGGGCGGAAGTCACCGCGAAGGACAGCCTCGTGCTGGCCCGCACGGTGCCGCTTTCCCGCACCGTCGCGGTGGGCACGAAGGCCGATCCGGTGATGCTGGAGGTGTTCAACAACCTCTTCATGTCCATCGCCGAGCAGATGGGCCTGACACTCCAGAACACGGCCTACAGCGTCAACATCAAGGAGCGGCTCGACTTCTCCTGCGCCGTGTTCGGTCCTGATGGCGCGCTTTGCGCCAATGCGCCGCACATGCCGGTACATCTAGGCTCGATGGACGAGAGCGTGAAGGCGATCATCCGCCAGAACCCCGCCATCAACCCCGGCGATGTCTTCGTGCTCAATGCGCCCTACAACGGCGGCACGCATCTGCCGGATATCACCGTCTGCACGCCGGTGTTCGACAAGGCCGGCGAGACGCTGCTGTTCTGGGTGGCGTCGCGCGGCCATCATGCCGACGTGGGCGGTGTCGCTCCCGGCTCCATGAGCCCCCTCGCCACCCATATCGAGGAGGAAG
>JBOFUS010000154.1:0-6144 GCA_051652685.1 Beijerinckiaceae bacterium | reverse complement strand
TAGGCCGGGTAGTGGCGCTGGGCATAGGCCGCGAAGCGCTCCTCCGACCAGTCGGCAAGCTCTGCACGCAATTCCTTCTGCGCCGCCTCGACGCGTTCCTTGCGGTTGCGGGCGGAGTGGCCGCCGGCCAGGATGATCTCGGTCTCCCAGTAAAGACTGCGCAGAAGCTGGCCCTTCCAGCCGTTCCAGACGCCGGGACCAACCGCCTTGATGTCGCAGACGGTGAGCACGAGCAAGAGCTTCAAGCGCTCCAGCGTTTGCACTTCCGCCGCGAAAGTGGCGAGCGTCTTGGGGTCACTGATGTCGCGGTGCTGCGATACGTTCGACATCAGCAGATGCTGTCCTATGAGCCAGACAACGGTCTCCGTCTCGGCGTTGGTTAGCCCCAGACGCGGGCAGAGCTCACGCGCGATGCGCGCGCCGACAATGCTGTGATCCTCGGTTCGCCCCTTGCCGATGTCGTGCAGGAACAGCGCGACATAGAGCGCGCGGCGGTTCTGCAGCGTCGGGAAGATTTCGTTGGCGACCGGGTGTTCGTCTTTCAGCGCGCCAGCGTCGATCTCGGAAAGGACGCCGACCGCGCGCAGCGTATGCTCATCCACCGTGTAGTGATGATAGGACGAGAACTGCATCATCGCCTGGATCTTGCCAAAATCCGGAATAAAGCGGCCCAGAACACCGCTTTCATGCATGCGCCGCAGCACAAGCTCGGCTACCGAACGCATGGTCAGGATATCGATGAAAAGGCGGTTGGCTTCCGCGTCCTGTCGAAGGCGCTGGTCGATCCGGCGCAGCGACAGCGTCACAAGGCGCGTGGCATCAGGGTGCAGTTCCATCTGGTTTTGCCCGGCGAACCAGAACAACCGGATGAGATTGACGGGATCGCGCTGAAAGACATCATCGCTCGCAACCGTGATCCGGTCGTGGTCGATCAGGAAATCCTGCGTGCCCGACAGCGAACGCCGCCTGCGCCGGAAGCTGCCGATCATCCGGTCCAGCATGGCGCGCGGCTTCTGCTCGCGCGCCTCCAGCGCGGCGCAGACGATGGCGGTGAGATCACCGACATCCTTCGCCACAAGAAAGTAGTGCTTCATGAAGCGCTCGACGGGCGAAAGGCCCTTGCTTGTCCGGTAGCGAAACTTCGCTGCCACCTGCCGCTGCATGTCGAACGACAGCCTTTCCTCGGCGCGGCCGGCGATGAAATGCATCATGCAGCGTGTGCGCCACAGAAAATCCTCGCAACGCCGGAAAAGGGCCAGTTCTGCTGGTGTGAAAATCCCCTCTTCCACCAGCTCTGCCGGATCCTGCACCCGGTAGACGTATTTCACGATCCAGAAGAGCGTGTTCACGTCCCGCAAACCGCCCTTGCCTTCCTTGACGTTGGGCTCGACGAGATAGCGCGAGGCCCCCGCCTTGCGGATGCGTGCCTCGCGCTCCTCCAGCTTGGCATGGGCGAAGTCTGCCCCGCTGCCCTGTACGATCTCGCGGTCGAAGCGTCCGGTCAGTTCGTGGAAAAGGCCGACGTCGCCCGTAATGAGGCGAGCCTCCATGAGCGAGGTGCGGATTGTCAGGTCTTTCGCCGCCTCGCGCAGACATTCGTCCACCGAGCGTGTGGCGTGGCCAACCTTCAGTCCCAGATCCCAGAGAAAATAAAGCATCGTCTCGGCGACGCTTTCGCACCAGGGCGTCTGCTTGAACGGAAACAGAAACAGCACGTCCACGTCCGAGCCAGGCGCCATGCCGCCACGGCCGTAACCGCCCGTGGCGCAGACGCTCAGGCGCTCGCCACTGGACCGGTTGCCGTTCCGCTCGATCCGTTGCGTCGCCAGCAGGAACAGGCCGCGAATGACAGCGTCATGCGCGGCGGAAATTGCCTCGGCACAGGCGAGCCCGCCGCCGCCGGCCTCGAGCTTCGCCTGCGCCTGTTTCAGCGACTCAGTAAGATGGAAGCGCGCCAGACGGCTGGCCTCCCGCTTCAGGGCATCGGCGGAAAGTGTCGCGGGCAATGCCAGCAAGGCTGCCTCGACATCGAGGCCTGCTGTTTCCGGACGTGTGTTGGATGGGATGGCAATGGTCAGGGGCCGAAATCCTCATGAGGTGGCGGCAGCGCTTTTGCACCCGTCCAAGCCCGCCCGCAAGCCGCGGGCAAACGGCTGGGTCAGCTAGCCGAAGCGCGTCTTGATCCGGCGACGGATGCCGTCACGCACCGCACGATAGGCGGCAAGCCTGTTTTCGCGAGAACCACCGCTGTCTTGGGTCGGGTCGTCTGTCGGCCAGTACTCGACATCCACCGAGCTGTGTCGCGTCAGTTCCAGCGCCTGTGCATGCGCCTCCTGGGACAGAGCGACGATCACGTCGAACTCGTCGACCATCAGGTCTTCAAAGCCTTGCGTGTTGTGATCAGTGATGTCGATCCCGATCTCGGACATGACGGCAACGGCGAAGGCGTCGAGCGGTGCAGTCGAAAGGCCGGCTGAATCGACATAGATGCGCTTGCCAATCATGGCGCGCGCCAGTCCCTCCGCCATGGGTGAGCGGACCGCGTTGAGAGAACAGGCGAAGAGCACCGCGCGAGGCTGCGTTCTGCTCATCCCTCGCGCCCCGTCCAGGCAAGCGCCGCCAGCAGCGTGAACAGCCGGCGCGCCGTCTGGAAATCGATCTCCACCTTGCCCTTCAGCCTTTCGATCACGATTTCCGCCGCCTCGTTGTGGACGCCGCGACGTCCCATGTCGATCGCCTCGATCTGTTCGGCGGACGCCGTCCGGATCGCCGCGTAGTAGCTCTCGCAGATCAGGAAATAGTCCTTGATGACGGTGCGGAAGGGGGAAAGCGACAGGCCATGCGTCACGACCGCGCGCCCCCCCTCCGTTCTGATATCAAACACGAGACGGTTGTTGATCATGCCGATGCTCAGGGAAAATGGACCATTCTGGCCGTCCGGCAGGCTGAAACTGTTGTCTTCGACAAGGTCGTAGATCGCCGTCAGCCGCTCGTGCTCCTGGTCCGGTGTGCCGCGCTGGATCGAGCCCGGATCGAGGACGACCGAGATCAGCCGGTTGCTGCGGAGCGCGGCGTCTTCGCCCATCGTATCCTAGCCTGAAACCGGAAGGTTGAGCCGGATCGCGACAGAACGCGCATGCGCATCGAGCCCCTCGGCGTACCCGAGCGTCATGGCGGCAGGGCCGAGTGCCCGAAGCTGCTCCGGTCCGCAGGAAAGGATCGATGTCCGCTTCAAGAAATCCAGCACCCCCAGACCTGAAGCGTAGCGGGCGCTGCGGGCGGTCGGCAAGACATGGTTAGAGCCGCCCACATAGTCGCCCACGGCTTCCGGCGTGTGGCCGCCGAGGAAAATGGCCCCGGCATTGCGGATCAGACGCGAAAGCCGCTCGCCGTCAGCTGCCATGATTTCCAGATGCTCGGGCGCAAGCCGGTCGACAAGCGGGATCGCTTCATCGAGTGAGGCGACCTCGATGATGGCACCATAATCGCGCCAGGAAGCTTCGGCGATAGCGCGACGCGGCAGTGTCTGAAGCTGCCCTTCGACCGCGCGCGCGACGTCGCGCGCCAACTGCGCGGAGTCGGTGATGAGGATCGACTGCGATTCTGTGTCGTGTTCCGCCTGTGCCAGAAGATCGGCAGCGATCCAGGCGGGGTTTGCCGTCCCGTCGGCCAGAATGAGCACTTCGGACGGGCCGGCAATCATGTCGATGCCCACCTGGCCGAAGACCTGGCGCTTGGCTGCGGCGACATAGGCATTGCCCGGACCGACGATCTTGACCACCGCGCGGATCGATTGCGTGCCATAGGCGAGGGCCGCCACCGCCTGTGCACCGCCGACACGGTAGATTTCGTCCACTCCGGCGATCCGCGCGGCCGCAAGCACCAGCGGGTTGATGACACCATCTGGTGCAGGCACGACCATCACGATGCGTTCCACCCCCGCAACTTTGGCCGGCACGGCGTTCATCAGCACCGAAGAGGGATAGCTCGCCGTGCCGCCCGGCACATAGAGCCCGACGCTTTCAACAGGCGTCCAGCGCCAGCCAAGCCTCACACCAATCGCGTCCGTGAAGTCTGCGTCGGCGGGTTTCTGGCGCTGGTGGTACGCCTCTATCCGCTCCTTGGCGAAACGCAGCGCCGCCACGGCTGCTGGGTCGCAAGCGGCAAACGCCGCGTCACATTCCGCAACAGCCACCGAAATCCCGATCCGGCCGAGATCGACGCGGTCGAACCTCTCGGACAACCGGAAAAGCGCCGCGTCTCCTTCAAGGCGCACCTCTGCGATGATCCCGGCGACAGCCGCGTTCACTTCTTCCGAAACTTCCCGCTTCATCGCCAGCAGTCCGTCGAAGTCACGTTGAAAATGCGGCCCGGTGACGGAGAGGTGCAAAGGCATGAGCTTGGTCCTGAGGAACAAATCGGTTACTCTTTGCGTTGGGGGACCACAATCCGCTTTTAACGTGAAGGCGGGTCAAGGAGGTCGCATGCGACGCATCTTCGCCATTCTGGCGTTCTTCTCGGTGATGGCGGGTTCCGCCTCCGCACAGGTCTATTACTACCCCGACCCCTATCAGCAGCCACGCCAGCGCTATGGCCCGCCGCCCGGCTACGGAGACCAATACCAGCGTCGCCAGCAGGTCGGCGATGTCTGCATCACGTCGCGGGGCAACTGCCGGGTCAACCTTGTGCCTGCCGGCAGCGGCTGTCGCTGCATGATCCCGGGCTTTGGCCCCAAGCGCGGCAACGTCATCGCCAGCCGGCGCGGTGGCGGTTACTACAACGACGACTGAAGCGCTTCAGCCTGTGATCCGCTCCACCATGGCACCACAGCGCTGGAGCTTTTTCTCCAGCGCCTCAAAACCGCGATCCAGGTGATAGACCCGCTGAACGGTGGTTTCGCCCTGCGCCGCGAGACCCGCAATAACGAGCGCCACCGAGGCGCGCAGATCCGTTGCCATGACCGGCGCGCCGCGCATCTCCGGCACACCCTCGACGATGGCGGTCTCTCCGTCGAGCCTGATCTTGGCGCCCAGCCGCGCCAGTTCCTGCACGTGCATGAAGCGGTTCTCGAAGATCGTCTCACGGATGCGTGAGGTTCCATCAGCACGGCACATCAGCGCCATGAACTGCGCCTGCAGGTCGGTCGGGAAGCCAGGAAAAGGCTCTGTCGTCACATCAACAGGAGAAATGCCGGCCCCGTTGCGCGACACACGGACGCCGTTTGCTTCCTGGCGGATCTCGACGCCAGACCGCGTGAGAATATCGAAAGCCGTCTTCAGCAGGTCAAAGCGCGCGTTCTCCAGCAACACATCGCCGCCGGCCATTGCGACCGCCATGGCATAGGTGCCAGTCTCGATACGGTCGGGCAGCACCTCATGCCGTGCGCCATGCAGACGACCGACACCGGTAATCTCTATCGTCGCCGTTCCGGCACCGGACACCTTTGCTCCCATCTTGTTGAGCAAGGTCACGAGATCAACAATCTCCGGCTCGCGGGCAGCATTGTGGATCACGGTCACGCCGTCGGCGAGCACAGCGGCCATCAGCGCCGTATGGGTCGCGCCTACCGAGACCTTGGGGAAGAAGATTTCCGCACCTTTCAGCCCCCTCGGTGCTTTCGCCACGACATAGCCAGCCTCGATCTCGATCTGTGTCCCAAGGCGCTCCAGCGCATGAAGGTAGAAATCAACGGGACGGGTACCGATGGCGCAACCACCTGGCAGCGAGACACGCGCCTCGCCCATGCGACCGAGAAGTGGCGCGATGACCCAGAAGCTTGCCCGCATCCGTGACACGAGTTCGTAGGGAGCGGTCGTATCGACGATCTGGCGGGCGGACAGCTCAATGGTCTGGCCGGTTTCCTGAGACTGGCCGACGAGTTTGCCGGCGATCCGGTGATCGACCCCGTGGTTGCCGAGAATGCGCAGCAACTGGGTCACGTCCGACAGTCGTGGGACATTGGCGAGCGTCACGTTGTCATCCGTCAACAGAACCGCCGTCATCAGGGGCAAGGCAGCATTCTTGGCGCCAGAGATCGGGATAACGCCGTTAAGCTTTTCGCCGCCGGTGATGGTGATTCTGTCCATGGTCGAGGCTCGTTTCGCGTGGGGGGTAAGACTTTGGCGGGAATACAGGTTGCCGGGT
>JBOFUS010000153.1:0-1226 GCA_051652685.1 Beijerinckiaceae bacterium | reverse complement strand
TGCCCGGACCGGGCCATCGATGGCTATCCCTTCCGCATTGTCCTGCGCTGTTCTAACCCGACGTTCCGGGGCGAGCCGGGACGCCGTGATCTTGTCGAAGGAAAGCTTGGCGCGCTCACAGTCATCGCCACAACCGCCGGGGCTCTCAGTCTCGCCCATGTCATCGCCGAGGCCGAAGGGCCGCTGGTGGTATCGGAGGCCGGGCAGGGCCGGATGACCATGAACTGGAAGACCGCACGGGCGAGTTTTCGCGGCACACCCTCGCGGCTCGAGCGCGTGTCGCTCGACATGGAACAGCCGACGACAGTGCTGTCGATTGCAGGCGTTCAGGAGTTCTCCTTCTCGTCGGAAAAGCTCGAAGCGCATGTGCGTGAGGGCACCGATCCTGCCAATCCGGACACCTATGACGTTTCTTTACGGCTCGCACGCCTCGTCGCGCCGCCGCTCGATTTCCTCACGGGAAACCGCGACGCGGGCGATCTGGAGCTTGATGGGCGCGTGTTGCGCCTCGCGACCATTGATCGGCGTGACTGGCGTGCTTCGCTCGAAACCTGGCGCAATGCCGGCGGCACCTTCCGCGTCGAACGGCTGAAGCTGGCCAAGGGCGCGCCGCGTCTGGAAGCGAAGGGGGATCTCCAGCTCGACGGTGAACGTCGTCTTGCGGGCCGGCTGGACGCCGAGTTCGTCAATGCCGACGTGCTGCTGCGCCAATTCGGGATTGGCGGCAACGCAGGCGGTATCCTTGGTGCGCTGCTCGGTGGCGGCCAGCCCAGGGCTCAAACTGGCGCAACCGAGCGCAGCATGCGTCTGCCGATGACGCTGGGTGGTGGCCGCATTTCTGTCGGGCCGTTCCGTGTACCGGGAGTGGAGCTCAGGCCGTTATACTAAAGTCTACGAGCCTGTTGGCTGACACGCTGGCAACGACACTTGCAAGACATGGGGGTGAAGCTAAGAGTTCCAGCCAAGGCTTGATACGTAGAACCACAAGCCGTTCAGGGAGAATTCGACGATGACCGAGAAGACGAAGGTGGTATCCTCGCGCCGCAAGTTCCTCGCAGCTGCAGCAGTCGGCGGCGTCGCCGTGGCAGCCCCCAATGTGAGCCGTGCCCAGACCGTGACCTGGAAGTTCCAGTCCACATGGCCGACCAAGGACATCTTCCACGAGTATGCACAGGATTTCGCCACACGCGTCAACGAGATGGCCGGCGGCCGGCTCAAGCTCGACG
>JBOFUS010000152.1:0-2749 GCA_051652685.1 Beijerinckiaceae bacterium | reverse complement strand
AAGGTCCGCCGCAACAAGGTTACCTCAACCGAGAAGCACAATGTCATGCGCTCCGGCGTGCTGTGGAAACAGGTCGTGACGGAATTGCA
The DNA here is from genome assembly GCA_051652685.1 of Beijerinckiaceae bacterium. Classification (GTDB taxonomy): domain Bacteria; phylum Pseudomonadota; class Alphaproteobacteria; order Rhizobiales; family Beijerinckiaceae; genus JADCCX01. Next base: position 2,660 of record JBOFUS010000152.1, on the reverse strand, counting down.
CAAGCGCGAGTATGCCGATGTCGAGCTTGAGCATCACCTGGCTGACGCCTGCGGCATGCAGCTGGTGCGCTGGCCCAAGCAATATGATGTGATCGTCTGCGACAATCTCTTTGGCGACATGCTTTCGGATGTGGCGGCGATGCTGACGGGCTCGCTGGGTATGCTGCCGTCCGCTTCTCTTGGTGCGCCTGATCCAATCACCGGCAAGCGCAAGGCGCTTTATGAGCCGGTCCATGGCTCCGCACCGGATATTGCCGGCAAGGGCCTCGCCAATCCGCTGGCCATGATTGGCTCGTTCGCCATGGCGCTGCGCTATTCGTTCGGAATGGGTGAAGCCGCGGACCTGCTCGACAAGGCAATGGCCGCTGTGCTGGCGGATGGCGTGCGGACAGCCGACATAGCAGCGAAGGGCCACAACACCGTTGGCACGACGGAGATGGGCGATGCGGTCATCGCGGCGCTCGGCAAGATGGCCTGAGACGCGCGCTTCAGTTCAGTCGCAGAAACCGGCGAAGAAAGTTGAAAACCACCAGATGCAGGACGATCGAACCAAAGATCACTGCGAGAACGATCTTCATATCCGGTGACTTGAACGAACCGAAGTAGCGATTGTAGACCCACGCCCCGACCCAGGTTGCCAGCGCCGCCATCAGACTGTTGCCGATCAGGCCGAAGCCCTGGCGGCCCATGATGGCGTCAAAGGCCCAGCCGACGAGGAAGCTCGCGCACATGATGATCGTGCCGATGAGCCAGAGCTCGGAATCGGAAAGGTGGCCAAGGCCAACGATGGCGAACATGGGATAGAGCGCTCCGTCTGTTCAGACGAGGCAGAATGATGCGGCCGAATCGCTGAATTTTTCGTAAACCGGCCGTTAACGCCAGCCGAAGGCGAGGCGCTCCAGCGCCTTGTCACCGAAGGTCTCATGGGCGCGCCCGACAAGAAGGCCGCCGTGGCGTTCATAGAAGCTCACGGCCCGCTCGTTCTCTGCAAGGCTCCAGACCACGAATGAGGTGAGGCCGTGATTGGCGAGTTCGCGTTTCGCCGCGTTGAATAGGCGGGTACCGAAGCCAAGCCCCTGAAAATCCGGAGCGAGATAAAGTTCAAAGATTTCACCGCGATAGGGCAAGGACGCCGCCCGGTTTCGGCCGAAACTTGCATATCCCGCGATGCGCTCGTCGAAATCAAGAACGGCAATGCGGCTTCCGCGCCGGACAGCGTTGGACCACCAGCCGGTTCCGCGCCGCTCCACCATCCGTTCCAGCTCGCGGCCGGGGATGATACCGCGATAGGCTTCCCGCCAGGCGGCGTCATGCACGGCCGCCAAACCAGCCGCATCGGCTGGTTCAGCAATCCGCATCTTGATGGTCTTGGTCGCCATGCCGCGACTTTACGATTGGTTAACCATGTTCGTAAAGCCGGGACGGCCAGGCTTCAGCAAAGAGTTGATGAGATCGACCGCACTTCGATGATCCGTTCAGCGGCGGCCAATATAGCGCTCGATCGGTTCAACCGTTTGAATAATTCCGGCCTCGCGCATGAACTCCGCTATGGCAAGGTAACGGGCCGGATCAACGGCCTTTGGAGAGGCCTGGAAGCGCGGCAGCGTGTCGCGCCACGCGCGGCGGTTGAGTTCATCGTCAAGCTTGGGATAGGCCTTGATGAAATCCTTCCACGTGCCTTGCGGATCGTTGAGCAGGATCAGCGTGGCTTCTTCGATGGCCGCGAAGAAGCGATCAAACTTCGGATCACCGAAGCGGTCGCGCTTCGCCACGTAGATCAGCTCGTCATAGGGCGGCACGCCGTTCTCCTCGGGGAAGAACATCTTCGGCTTCTTTCCGGCCAGTTCGATCTCGGTGCCCTCGAAGTTGCGGAAGCCGCCGATGATCGCGTCAGCGCGGCCTGAGACCAGCGCGGCGGTGAGTGCAAAATTGACGTTGACCAGTTTCACGTCCGCAATCGTGAGGCCGGCGCTTTTGAGCATGGCTTTCAGCATCATGTCGTGGATGCCGGAACCGGAATAGCCGATGGTGCGTCCGCGCAGATCGGCGAGCGTCCGGATCGGCCCGCCTTCCAGCACGGTGAGCGTGTTCAGCGGTGTCGCAACCAGCGTGCCGATGCGGATAACGGGGATATCGCTTGCCACTGCCCGCGTAAAGCTTGGCTGATAACTGACTGCGATGTCGCCCTGGCCGGCGGCCACGAGGCGCGGCGGCGCGGAAGGATCGGACGGCTCGACGAACTGTACGTCGAGACCGCGCTTCGCAAAGAGCCCGCGCTCTTTCGCCACAACGATGGGCGCGTGGTCAGGATTCACGAACCAGTCGAGCAGCAGCGTCAGCTTCTCTGGTTGCTGGGCGAACACCGGCGTCGCGACAGCGAGCGCGAGGGCGGAAAGGATTGAAGTCAACCATTGTCTGATCAAGGCACAGGTCTCCGTTGGAAAGGAAGGAAAAGCGACAGCACTCAGGCGCGGCGAAGCGTGTCGGGGAAGTGGCGCAGCATGTGGCGTGTGATGAGCGTCATCGCCGCCCAGAGCAGCAGGCAGAAGGCGATCAGCACCACCATCGCGGCGAAGACCATGTCGGTCTGCATCCGCGCGTTGTGATAGGTCATCATGATGCCAAGGCCCCCGTCGGAGCCAACCCATTCGCCGGCAATG
>JBOFUS010000151.1:0-3051 GCA_051652685.1 Beijerinckiaceae bacterium | reverse complement strand
CTCCTCTGCTAGGGATGCCATCTCGCGCGATCAAGTGATGATCGGGGACAGTGGCGTCACAGCCCTTCTTCAAGCCCCACTCTGGCTTTCCGGTCGTGGGGGATACTCGCAACTGCCTGCAACTCCAGACTGGGCCACCCAAGCCTTCGCCAACTTCCGCGCCCAACTCCACGCCGAAAACCTCGATTTCGACGTCTGGACCCGCTGGTACGAGGCCCGCCTCGCCGGCGGCCCGGTTGATCTCGACGAACAGCGCATCCGCGCGGGCATGGAGCCCGAATGGCTCGACAAGGGCGCGGGCGCGTATAACGGCGAACTGAAGCGGCGATTGCGGGCGGCGGGGGTGTATGAGGCAGAGGCATCGCAACCTCATGGCTCTTCCCTTCACGTGTCTCGCAAACCCGCGAAAGATTCGACCACGCCAAGGAAGGAAAGGCTGCCGAAAGCACTGGCCATTTCGAAACCACCCCAAACCGCAATTGGCCAGGCCGTCTTCGCCAACAGCCAATCCATCGCGCTTGGCGTGGCTCCGATCGTCGCTCTCATCGACAAGGAGATCGCAGAGCTAGAGGCGCTTCGTCCAAACGATCCGGAGACGATCCAGAAGAACAACGAGCGGATCGAAGACCTCAGGAAGCTCAAGGACGCGCTGGTTGCCCAGCAGAAAATGGCGATCGATTTCAGGAAGGGTAAAATCAAGGAGAGAGAGGTCGTCAAGGAGACGAATGCATTCAAGTCCGCCATCGCTGATTGGTGGAAGAAAGATGGCAATATGATTTGCCAATCTACTGCGTGCTCCGCGATCTTTCTTGGATTGGCGGGCGTCTTGTCCCTGATGGGCGTCACCGTCAATGGTACGGTGGCTACAGTGATTGCCGGGGTGATCGCTGGCGGAAAGCCCGTCGCGGATGTGGTGAAAACGCTCAAGAAGGGCTTGTTCTCCTAACGGCACTAGCTGCCTGCATTGACCAGATATATATCTCCATAATATATACCCCATATGCGCATCCTCCTTGACCTCCCCGCCCCCATGCTCGAAGCGCTCTCGACCGCCAGCAAGGAACGTGGCGCGCCGCGCGCCGCCGTGGTGCGCGAGGCCATCGCCGAATATCTCGACCGCCGACGCAAAGCCGTCGGGCACGAGGCGTTCGGCATCTGGAAAGACGGGCCGGACGGCCTAACCATGCAGCAGGCGCTGCGTGGCGAGTGGTGAAGGCGCTTTTCGACAGCTGCATCCTCATCGATTATCTGCGCGGCCTGTCTCAAGCGCGGGAAGAGCTGGACAGGCATGCGGATCGCGCCATCAGCCGGATCACCTGGATCGAGCTTTTGGTGGGTGCGCCTCCGGAGACAGAAGAGGCGATCCGCCGCTTTCTCGCCGGGTTCGAGGTCATTCCGCTGGACGATGCTGTCTCGGAGGAGTCGATCCGCCTACGCCGCAGCCATCGGCTGCGCCTGCCTGACGCGATCATTCTCGCATCCGCCCGCGTTTCGGGTCGCCTGCTGGTGACGCGTGACGAGAAGGCATTTCCCGCAGATGCGCCGGGCGTGCGGCTGCCTTACAAACTCTGAAGGCTTGCCCCCTCAAGCCTCCACATACGCCGCCAGACTGACCGCATCCGGCACAGGAAGCCCGTCCTCCCTCAACCCGTCGATATGGAAACGGATCGCCTCGCGGATTTCGCTTTCCACCTCGGCCACGGTGTCGCCCGTGGCAATGCAGCCGGGGAGGTCGGGCACGTAGGCGGAGTAGTTGTCGCCCGCCTTCTCGATAACGACTGCGTAGCGCATCACTGTTGTCCTTTCAGGCCGGCCTGTTTCAGAATGCTGTCGAGCGTTCCGGGCGCGAGATCGGCCGATGGTTTTCCTGCGACTGTCACACGCCCCGGCTTCTTGGCGTGCCGAAACTGGCGATGGCTGCCGCGCATGGCAACCTGTTGCCAGCCGTCCCGCTCCAGAAGCTTGATGATCTCGCGAACTTTCGCCATTCCTGTTCACAAGATAGCACGACCGGCGCTTCCTGCCAGTCAAGACAAGCGAGACTCCCATGTCCTTCCTCAAGCGCCTCTTCGGCGGCTCCACCTCAGCCCCGCCCGCCGCCGTGCCGCCATCCGAAACCCACGCCGGCTTCACGCTGCGCGCCACGCCCTATCAGGAGAACGGGCAGTGGCAGATGTGCGGCGTGATCGAGAAGGAAGTCGGCGGTGAAATGAAATCCCATCGCTTCGTGCGTGCCGACCGTTTCGCATCAAAGGAGGAGGCAGAGCAGTTCACGCTTTCCAAGGCGCGGCAGATTGTGGATCAGAATGGCGACAGGTTGTTCGCCGGCTCTTGATTTGCCTAGCGTCGTCATGATCCTGTCATCACCCGTGCGGCAAGAGCGGCAGATAACGATCACTTTGGAGACCACCATGCGCCTCAGCCGCCGCCTCGCCGTTGCCACCCTTGCGGCAACCGTTCTTGCTTCGCCCGCGGCTTTCGCGCAGGCGCTTTCCGGCAAGGTCGTGCTCTATACCTCGCAGCCGGATCGTGATGCCGCGCAGACCGTGGCTGGCTTCCGCAAGCTGCATCCGGGTGTCGAGGTCGAGGTGTTCCGTTCGGGCACGACCGAGGTGATGGCGAAGCTCGCGGCAGAGTTTTCCGCCGGCCAGCCGCGCCCCGATCTGCTGCTTATTGCGGATGCCGCCAGCATGGAGCAGCTGAAGGTCGACAGCCGGCTTGAGGCCCATGCGGCTGCCAATGTCGCCGGGATCATGCCGGAGGTGATCGATATGGATCGCATGTATTTTGGCACCAAGATCATCGCCACGGGCATCATCTACAACACCGCTGCCAAGCTGATTCCCACCTCCTGGGCTGATCTGGGCAAGCCGGAGTTCAAGGGCCAGATCTCGATGCCGAGCCCGCTTTACTCGGGCGCAGCGGCGATCCATCTCGCGGCCGTCACCTCGCGGGCGGATCTCGGCTGGGCGCATATCGACCAGCTGAAGGCCAACGAGGCTTCGGCCGTGCGCGGCAATGGCGCGGTGCTGCGCGCTGTCGCCACCGGCG
>JBOFUS010000150.1:0-6644 GCA_051652685.1 Beijerinckiaceae bacterium | reverse complement strand
CGAACTGGATGGCAGCGAGCGTAACGAAGGCTGTGACGGATTGCGCGAGGTTCTCGAAGTCTTTGGCGAGGCGGCGGTTTCGGCCGAACCATGAGAAGGTTCTCTCGACGACCCAGCGTTTGGGGATGACCTCGAAGCCAACGGCATTGGGCTTCCTGCGGACGATTTCGATCCGCAGCGGATGGCTCGCCGCAGCAGCCTCGAAGGTCTGCTGCGCGTTGTAACCTCCGTCGGCGAAGATGCATTCCAGCCAGGCGAAGCGGTTGCGGATTTTGTTGAACAGCAGGGCTGCGCCGTCTCGGTCCTGGATGGCAGCGGAGTGGATGACGACCCGCAAGGGCAGGCCCAGCGTGTCGACAAGCGCGTGGATCTTGCGGCCCTTTATCTTCTTGCCTGCGTCATATCCCACGGCGTCGGGTGCGTCGGGGGATGATTTTTGCGCTTTGCACCCCCCTTTTCCGCCGATTTGAGCGTCTGGCTGTCAATCACGCCTGCGGTCGGGCTGGCCTCGCGACCCTCGCGCTCGCGCAGCAACGGATACAGCGCCGCCCAGATAGCCTCCCATGTCCCTTCCCGCTGGAACTTGCGGAAGATGTTGTAGACCGTCGAGCGCGCCGGGAACCCGTCACGCGGCAGATAGCGCCACGGGCACCCTGTTCGCAGAAGATAGAAGATCGCATTCATCGCCTCCCGCATGTCCGTCTTGCGCGGGCGACCGCCCGGTGTCGCCGACGGGATCAGGGGCTCAAGCACAGCCCATTCCTCATCCGTCAGATTGCTCGGGTAGCTCGTCGTGCCGCGCACGTAGGTCTTGCGGTGCTCTGCCGTCCACATCGTTCCATCCTTTCCCAGATGGAACCTTGAACCAGAATGGGATTCACCCCGCAATAGCCTTTTGGGTCAAGCTCTCAGCCAGATGCACACAGCGGTTGGCGGCGCACTCACCTGTGTGCAGGCGTTGCAACCGGGCTTTGCAGTAAAAGTCGAGTCAGCTCCACCTCATCAGCGCGATCAACGCGAGCGAATAGACTGCGATGCCACCAATGATGATGTAAACCTGCGAACCAGCCGTCATATTCCTGACGGCTTGATCCTTGAGCAGGCCGAACATTTCCGGCCAGGAGTAAGACACGAAATCGCCCTGTGACATGATGTTGATGAGCCGCCCGTCATCATCGACGATCGGGACGTGGCGGAATCGCTCGTTGGACATCTGACGCACCCATTCGATCATGGTGTCTTCCGCCCGCCCGATTTTCAGATCGCGTGTCATGATCTGCGACAAGGGCGTCGTCGCCGGGTCAAGCCCCTGGTCGAGTAGCCGACGCATGAAGTCACGTTCTGTCACAATCCCTATCGGCTTGCGATCCGTATCGGTAATCACGGCTGCCCCATAGTTTTTCGCAGACATGGCTTTGACTGCGACAGACACCATCGTATCTGGTGCAAACGTCATCACCGGTGCCTTTGATCGGAACTCGGGTCGATCCTTGATCTTGCTCATCGTAACGACATCTCCAGATTGGGCTGTTGTTACACGATACAGTTTTCTCACCCGATGGTCATTTCGCAGATCGACGCACGACGGCAAAAGCAACCGATTTGTGTGAAAGCACAAAAAATAACCAAGCGTACAGTCGATTTCAAAGTAGGTGGGGAGGATGAAATCGCACATCCGCATGCGCCAGATTTATCTGGTAAAATCGCGATATCGATCCTGTTGCTGAACAAATTAATACAAGCTCGGGCGATTTCACAATTGACTGTCTTTGCACGACGTTGCGTTACGCCACTGGGTACTTTGCCGGTTGAGCCTTTTGAGTGTCTCGGGTGCACTCACCAAGGCTTCAGCGATCGAGATAGCGGAAGCCAATTGTGCATCCGAGAGATGGCGGATCGCTGGTCGCTTAACGTGCAAGTGCCAAGGTGCGCCCATCGCGCTGTCGAGGCAGACGCGCATGAAGCAATGGTCGTTCGAGATTGGCCAGTCGTAGCGTTCCGCCATGCCCGGCAGGATATCGCGCGTGAGGATGTTCCACTGCGCGACCAGCGCCGCGCGCGGTGATGGCTCGGTTTCCTGAAAGTGCAATCGTGTTTCGTCGACTGTCATAGTATCGACCTTTGAGCGCTCATCATGCCTATCGCCCGCCGAGGGCAGGCCATGCAACCGCAGGCAGGACGCCGCAACCGCCATTCATGCGCGCTTACGTCCCCTTACGGTCTGTTACGCATGCAGCTACAACCGCAGTACCATGTCTGAGATGTCGCCCGCGAAACATATTGAGCGCTTGACGACCCTTGTCGGCAGCGCACTCTCGCCTCCGCCGGGGCGTCGGCGCATCGCGCTGGCACTCGGAATGGGCGCGCTCTGTCACGGCATCTTCGCTCTGTCTGGTGCGGCGATGGTCACTGCGATGTTCTTTGGCATGAGCCAGAGCTTGGGGAGCGTGCCATGGCCCTGGGCGCTGCTGGCCAATTCCTTGCTGCTCGCGCAGTTCCCGCTGGGGCATTCGCTGCTGCTGACCATGCGGGGACGTGCTCTCTTGGCCCGCATCGTTCCAGGCGTGCATGGCCACACCCTTTCAACCACAACCTACGCCATCATCGCATCGGTGCAATTGCTGATGCTCTTTGCGCTCTGGACACCGTCAGGCGTTGTCTGGTGGCGGGCTGAAGGCGTGATGTTCTGGATGATGTGCCTGGCGTATGCCGGGGCTTGGCTGCTGCTGATAAAGGCGAGCTTTGACGCAGGACCTGAAGTGCAGTCCGGGAGCCTTGGCTGGCTTTCTTTGATGCAGAACATCCGCCCTGTATTCCCTGACATGCCACAGACCGGACTTTTCCGCATCATCCGGCAGCCGATTTATGTCGCTTTCGCGCTGACGCTCTGGACGGTCCCTGTCTGGACCCCGGATCAGTTGGCCCTTGCCATAAGCTACACCGCCTACTGCCTCGCAGCGCCGCTGCTGAAGGAACGTCGCTTCACCGCCATTTATGGCGAACGCTTCGCAGCCTACCAGCGTCAAGTGCCATATGCCTGGCCTTACGCTTGGCCGCGCTTGCACCGTCGCACCGATCGGGGCTGACGGCGTGCACATTAATCTCGAAAGTCGCGACACCGTGGCCTCTGCTCATAAACCACTGACGAAGCACGGCTTCCCATGATCGCTATTGCGGCTCTCCTGAGCACCGCCCTCCTGTTCGGCGGCATGACGCTCTACTCGTTCGGGTTCGCGCCGCTGGTGTTCACAGCGTTGCCTGCCGATGTCGCAGGCAAGCTGCTCCGGCGGGCCTTTCCGCACTACTACCTGTTCGTCCTGGCCATTGCTGCGCTCGCTGCGCTGTTCCTGTGGCCGCGCGATGTGCTGTCCTGCGCTCTTATGGCAGGGACGGCTCTCGTTGCCATCATCGCGCGCCAGATGCTGATGCCGGCGATCAACAGCGCGCGTGACACTGGCGCGAAGCAGACGTTCGACCGGCTGCATGGCCTGTCTGTCGCACTCAACATGGCGCAACTGGCGGCGGCTGTCACAGTGCTCGTGCGGCTGGCCTGATAGATTTATGGCACCGTCCGCGCCTCGTTTGCCGCCCGAAGCCTTCGCCAAGATCGACGGCGTGCCTGATGATCGGTTCTACGCCACACCGCGCCTCGTCACTCATATCGACGACTTCGCCATCGTGGCTCTGACCCGGTTCTATGCAGGGTTCCTGCAACCTGACGGCGTGGTGCTCGACTTGATGTCGAGCTGCGTCAGCCACTTGCCGCCGTCATTTACCGGAGAGGCTGTCGGCCACGGCATGAACGCGGTGGAGCTTGCCGCCAACCCGCGCCTCGACCGCTTCTTCGTCCAGAACCTGAATGAGGACCATACGCTACCGTTAGACGACGCCTCATTTTACGCCGTGTTGTGCTGTGTCGGCGTCCAGTATCTGGAGCGGCCCGTCGAGGTGTTCGGTGAGGTCAGGCGCGTGTTGCGCCCTGACGCGCCGGTCGCCGTCAGCTTCTCCAATCGCTGCTTCCCCACCAAAGCCTTGGCGATCTGGCGTGCGCTCGGTGCAGAAGGTCACGCGCGGCTTGTCTCCGACTACCTGCAGAGCGCCGGCTTCGAGCGCATCGAGCGACACGTCCTGCGCGATGGCACGACTAGCGATCCTCTGACTTGCGTCGTAGGGTATCGTTGAAACGTTGGAGGCGAGTTTGGGTGCGATGTCAGCTTTGCTGTTGATGATGCGATAACCGTATGCCTGAATCTGCGACCGTTTTCGGCCAGAACCGGGAATAGCGCGACTTTCAGGCCGTTTTTCTTGGCCTGCCACCCTTCTGGCCGTTTCTGCGCGCGGCTTCGGCCTTAGCGCTGCTTTCCGACCGTCCGCCCCGTGCTCCGATCATTTGGGCTGCGGTGGTCTCGGACATGAACCGAGCCGTGCCAAAGACACCATTCATCAACGCCGGCACATAAACGTCAGCGTCGAGTGCCTGCCAGTGCAGACCCAAACCATTCGGGCTGACCTCAATCTCGGACAGTTCGTCATTCGACGCTCCCTGCAGACCCTCGATCATTTCGGCCGGAACAGTGATCTCCAGGCCGCTATCGAGCCCGATGATGATGCGTCGGCGGCGGCCGTCATAGCGTGCGCGGATTGCATAGCCTGCGCGACGCGTCTCGTTCGCGCGTGCTTCGGCATCAGCAACGTCTTTCTCAGAAATCGCCATGGATCTTTCTCCATTGATCGCAGAGCTGAATAAGCGCGCCAGCGAGCCGCTGACTGATCTCAGTTAGTTCGGTTGCCTTAAACCGGTAGTTCTCGTGCAGCGAAGGCGGCCCTTCTGGGCAGTGCAACTGAAACACCGCCTGGCAACCCCGCCCGATGACGTGGACATGGGACGGACGGTGATCGTTGGGATAGATCACGACGCGCAAACCATCGATGGTCAAGACCTTCGGCATTGGTGGAGATGTCTACCATAAACCCAAGCGCTTGGGAATAGAACCAATGCGCGGCGCTGGCAGGAGAGGAAGCGCCAATTTCTGATACACTGCCGTCGGATGCGGCTTGCACATATGGGAAAACGCAATGACGACTGCACATTCAGCATCACCTCGCAAAGCTTGGAACGCGGGCATGATTGTCGGCCCGAAGGCGCCGCTCAATGCAAAGCACATCTGGGAGATCCGAACGCGCCTAAAGATGGCGACAAAACTGCGGGACCTCGCGCTCTTCAATCTTGCCATCGACAGCAAGTTGCGCGGATGCGACGTCGTCAAGATGCGCATCGCTGACGTGATGGCGGGCGGAGCGATCCGCTTGCGCTCGACCGTTGTGCAGCAAAAGACAGGACGACCCGTACCGTTCGAGTTGACCGATCCAACGCGCGAGGCGCTGGTCGACTGGTTGAAGGTCCGCCGCGCTGTCGGCTGCGATTGGGTGTTTCCAAGCCGCCTTCACGCCGGTGAGCATCTGACCACCCGGCAATATGCCCGCCTGGTGGACGAGTGGGTCGAGATGGCTGGGCTCGACTCCACCGCATTTGGCACGCACAGCCTGCGACACACGAAGGTTGCGATGGTCTACAAGCGCACTGGCAATCTGCGCGCCTGCGAACTGCTCCTCGGGCACACGAAGCTCGAAAGCACCGTACGCTACCTCGGCATCGAGGCCGACGATGCACTGGCGCTGTCCGAGCAGACGGAGATCTGACGACCGGCCGCCGGTATCAAAGCGAGATCGGCGGCCGTAGCTTCACGCATCGGATTGTCCGCTTTGGCTTGGCAGCGCTCGAACGCGCCCCAATGCAAGTGTCTGCGGTATCATCGGAAGCCGCGAAAAGCCGACGTTCGATGTCTGCTCAGCCCTCGATTGCAGAAGGAAACAAGGGTCGCTAGCTTCTCCTGCCCTGCGCCCGAAGCGGCCGTTTGATGCGTCAACTACGCCGCTCGGGACCCGGCATTCGCATCCCATGCCTGTGTGCAATCCGCGTGTTGCAATACTGGTCGATGCCCGCCCGCACGAATTGCGCTGAAGCCTTTCGTCATTGCGCGCACTAGCCGATTGCAGCGACACGCTGCGGCGCGGAGTCAAACTCGCGTTGCCAGATCGAAAGAGACGCCGCACGCTGCCGTTGCGGCCTCACTTAGAGCCCGATTCAGAAGTTCACGAGCAGATTGAGCATCTTGCGATGCGCCGCGTAAGCATGCGGATGCTGGCGATATGGGCGAAGGCTGTGGAGCTTTCGATGGATTTTTCCCAATCCTTGGCAAGTCTGCGGCATCGATTGAGCCATGCGAAGGTTCGCTCGACCACCCATCGCCTTGGCAGGACGATGAAGCCTTTTGCTGTATCGGATCGCTTGACGATTTCGATTGTCCATCCACACGCGGGAATCGCATCGTCCCGACCTCTCCGATTGTCCGCCCGCGAAGCGCGCACGCGGAAAGCCCGGCCTGCGGATCGGCGACGCCGGACCCATGGGCCGCATCCTCGTGCGCGGCGAGGCCGGCAACGCTATCGTGCCTCCCTGCGCGCCGATTCCCGGCGAGATCGAAATCGACAAGCCGGGCAAAGGTGCGTTCTACAAGACAAATCTCCAGTCGATCCTCGACCGGCGTGGTGTCTCCCATCTCGTCTTTTGCGGGGTCACCACG